>QHVX01000363.1 GCA_003222375.1 Acidobacteriota bacterium | reverse complement strand
CCTGGTCCGCGGCGATGTTTTTTATTGGGGATCGCTGATGGCGGGCTGCCTGATTACCAGTGTGCCGATCGGCATTCTCTACAACATCTTTCTCGATCGCTTCATCGAAGGCTTCACAGTTGGTGCTGTCAAGTAACGAAAGGAGCGAAGCATGTCGACTCGAAGAGAATTTCTCACTGTTACGACCACTCTTCTCGCGGTCCGAGGGGCTCCGAGACTCCAGTACGTTACGAGCGCGAGCGCTCCGAAAGCGATCGGCCCATATTCGCAGGCGGTCAGGACGGGCAGCATGCTTTACGCATCCGGGCAGATCGCGCTCGATCCGGCGACCGGCAATCTGATTCAGGGCGACTTCGCGGCGCAGGCCCGCCGCGTTCTCGATAATCTGAAGGCGGTGCTTCACGAGGCTGGCGCCGATTTCCGCAATGTCGTCAGAGCCACTGTTTATTTGGCGGACCTCGCGAACTTCCAGACGCTCAACTCGATTTACACCGAATATTTTGGCGAGAGCAAGCCGGCGCGGTCGAGGGGCGGCCGTGGAAATCGACGTGATCGCTGTCCTGTAGTAGCCGCTGGCTTTTTGACGGCAATCTCGAATACTGTACGCGCGACTTAGTGTCCGACCGTTCTCGATTTTCATGTAAAGGAGATTTGAGATGCGTGTTAAGGATGCCTCCAGGTTCCGTCTCCGAGTTCTCCCCGTCATCGCCCTCCTTCTTCTGCTCCCCGCGATCTCGTATGGTCAGGCTGTCATCAAGGTCAACGACAACATCAGTGTCCGGTTTGGAGCCCTCGTTCAGGCGTGGGCGGATGCGGCGCAGAATCCGACCACGAAAGGCTATGCCGAGAATCTATTTCTTCGGCGGATGCGCATCCTGATCAGCGGCACGTTGTCGCCAAGCGTCTCGTTCTTCTTTCAGACCGATAATCCCAACCTCGGCAAAGCGCCAAAAGCTCTCGGCAGCGGTTTCCTCACGCAGGATGCGTATCTCGAATGGAAGCCGAGGAGCAATGCATTCATGCTCGATGCGGGCCTGATGCTGCCGCCGTTCTGTCGCGATTGTCTCGGAAGCGCCGGCGCGTTGCTTTCGCTCGACTACAACTCCTGGTCGTTTCTGGCGAGCGGACCGACGCAATCATCGGTCGGACGCGACACCGGCTTCCAGGCGAAAGGCTATCTGGCCGGTGGTCATTTCGAATATCGCGCCGCGCTGCTGCAGGGCGTGCGCGTTCCCGCGACAACTACACCAGCGCCTGGCAGTAGCATCGCTCGCAACGGATTTCGGATCACCGCTCGCGGTCAGTACGACGTGTGGGATACCGAGACCGGTTATGTCTATCCGGAAGTCTATTTCGGGAACAAGAGAATCCTGGCCATCGGCGGTGGACTCGATCATCAGCAGGACTTCAAGGCGTACACCGTTGACGGTCAACTCTCCGTTCCGGTGGCGAAGAACGCCTTCAACGGAATCCTGACGCTCTACTCCTTCGATGGCGGAACGACATTCGCGGCCATCCCCGAGCAGAAAGACGCCGCGCTGCAAGCCGGCTTCTACCTCGCACCGATGAAGGTCATGCCCTTCGTGCGATATGAGCGGCAGAGCTTCAAAGCGTCGGCGAGCAAGCCGAACGACAACAACCGTGAGCAGCTCGGCCTCGCCTGGTATTCCAGCGGGAACAATTTCAACATCAAAGCGGCGTACACGCGCGTCGATCCGCGCACTGGCAGAACGACCAATCAATACACCGTCCAGACGCAGTTCTTCTACTACTAGAAAGAAGAAGGAGAACACATGACTGCCATAACCGCTGAAGCTCGGGGGACGACACCGCCGGCATCAGGTCGCGTCGAATATCCGATCAAGCGAATCATTTTCGCCTCTGGACTTGGCACGATGATCGAGTGGTACGACTTCTACATCTTCGGAAGTCTGGCCGCGGTCATGTCCGCGCTTCTTTTCCCCGGAAAGGATCCAACCTGGGACCTGATCAAGACCTGGGCGCTCTTCGCCACCGGCTTCCTGGTCCGGCCTTTCGGTGCGATCGTCTTCGGACGCATCGGCGATCTCATCGGCCGCAAGTACGCGTTCCTGGTGACGCTGACCGTCATGGGTCTGTCGACCTTCCTCATCGGATTGCTGCCAACGTATGCGCAGATCGGCGTTCTCGCGCCGATCATCCTTCTTGTACTGCGGCTGCTGCAGGGTCTGGCGTTAGGCGGCGAGTACGGCGGTGCGGCGGTGTATGTCGCGGAGCACGTGCCTGACAACAAGCGTGGCTACTACACCAGCTTCATTCAAATCACGGCCACCCTCGGCCTATTCGTTTCCCTCGCCGTTGTACTCGGCACAAAATCACTGATGACTGACGCAAACTGGAAGGCCTGGGGCTGGCGCCTTCCGTTCCTGCTATCGATCATCCTGGTCGGAATGTCGCTCTACATCCGGCTGAAGCTCGCGGAGTCCCCGCTGTATGCCGCTTTGAAGAGCCAGGGCAAGACGTCGCTCGCGCCGCTCAAGGAGAGCTTCGGCAACTGGGCCAACTTCAAGATCGTGTTACTCGTTCTCCTCGGGGCAACCGCAGGTCAGGGGATCGTGTGGTACACCGGTCAGTTCTACGCGCTTTCGTTCCTGCAGAGCGTCATGAAGGTCGATATCGTGAAGGCGAGCACGATTGTGGCCATCGCCATTTTGTTCGGCATGCCGTTCTTCACGGTATTCGGGGCGCTCTCGGACAAGATCGGGCGATTGAAAATCATGATGGCCGGTAATCTGTTGGCAGCAGCGACGTACTGGCTGATTTATCCGGCGATGGTGAGGCTTACCCCCGATCCGAAACACCCGCCGATGGTCCTGCTCACTCTGCTCGTCTTCATTCAGGTCATTTATGTCACGATGGTCTATGGGCCGATCGCGGCGTTCCTGATCGAATCGTTCCCTGCCAGGATTCGCTACACGTCATTCTCTTTGCCATACCACATCGGCAACGGGTGGTTTGGGGGCACGTTGCCACTGATCGCCTCGTTTCTCGCCGCCGAGACCGGAAACAAATACGCGGGCCTGTATTGGGTCACCGCTGTCGCACTGATGACGTTCTTCGTCGGCACGTTCGCGCTCAGTGAGAGTCATCGCACCGAGATCTGGTCGGAAGCGGAGGAAGCGCGGCCAGTATCGGCATAGTGGTTAACGTAGGGCCGGCTCTCAGCCGGCCCTAATTGTCT
>QHVX01000362.1 GCA_003222375.1 Acidobacteriota bacterium | reverse complement strand
GTCGATGACGAAGTGCTGCACTGCGGCGGCAAGAAGGGTCGGAGAAAGGCAGAAGGCAGAAAGCAGCAGGCAGAAGTAAGCCGAGGTAGCACTTCTGCCTTCTGCCTTCTGCCTTCTGCCTTTGAGGTGGTGCCCGAGGTCGGAGTCGAACCGACACGGAACTTGCGCTCCGGCAGATTTTGAGTCTGCTGCGTCTGCCATTTCGCCACTCGGGCTTTTCTCAGGACTGCGGACTGAGTACGGAGGACTGAGTATCTCGCCAACGGTGTGCAATGGAATGCAATTCCTCGTCCGTAAGGATACGGTTCGTAGACTTTGCGCGCTGAAAAATTTCTTTGACCAAAGAATCCTCTTGGGGATATCCATGCGTTGCCAACCAGTAAATGACATTCGACAACCCGGACATCGGCCCGACTTCGATGATCTGCTGGAGGCCGAACATGCCGGCCGGCACGCCGGAATAGACGCGGTCGGCGAGCCACTCGCTGCCTTTTTTCTTCGCTTTGATGATCGCGGCCGCATGCACGCCCGTTCCGGTGCGGAAAGCGTCGCGCCCGATCACCGGATATTGATCAGGCAGGGGGACCTTGGTCGCGTTCGAAACGAAGTGGACGTACTCCGGCAACTGCGTCAGATCGTTGTCGATCCATCCCATCAATTTCAAATTGACCATCAATAGATCGATGGGCGTGTTGCCGACGCGCTCGCCGATTCCCATCGCGCATCCATGCACGCGATCGGCTCCCGCCTCCAGCGCCGCGATCGAGTTGATGACGCCGAGACCGCGATCGGAGTGACCGTGCCAATCGATTTTCACTTCCGGATTCGCCGCGCTCGCGATCTGGCGGACGAAGTGAATCAGGTTGCGAACGCCCCACGGCGTCGCATGTCCGACCGTGTCGCACACGCAGATGCGCTTCGCCCCGGCGTCAATCGCCGCGGTGTACAACTTCTCAACGTCCTCCGGCTTCGCGCGCGTGGTGTCCTCGGTCACGTACATCACCGGCAGTCCTTCGGCGGTCGCAAAGCGGACGGCTTTCGTCGACTGCTCGATGATCCAGTCGAGGTCCCACTCCTCCGCAAATTGCCGGATCGGAGAGGAGCCGATGAACGTGCAGGCTTCGATGGGGATGCCGACGCGCTGCGAGATCTCGGCGATCGGACGGATGTCGTTCTCATGCGTTCGCGCGGCGCAGTTCGCGGCCACGCGAAGTTTTTGATCGACGATCTCGCGCGCCAGCCGCTCAACCGACCGCTGCACATGCGGGCCGGCGCCGGGCAGACCGATGTCGGCGGAATCGACGCCGATGGCGTTCATGAAATGCAGGATCCGAACTTTTTCGTCGAGCGTCGGATCGGTCACCGACGGCAACTGCAGTCCGTCGCGCAGCGTCTCGTCATCGAACTCGATTTTGCGCCGGCCGGCGCGGGCCGGCCGCTCGGTGGCGATGTTCCAGTCGTAAATGAGGTCGTGCAGGTTTTCGTCCACGTCACTTCCCCTTGAAATTCGCCGGTCGCTTCTCGAGAAAAGCCTTCATGCCTTCCTTAGTATCCTCGCTCGCACAGAGCAGACCAAACAGTGTCGCTTCTAAGAACTCTCCCTCGCGAATCGGCATTTCGCTGCCGCGATTGACGGCTTCGATGGCCGCGCGGATCGCCAAAGGACCGCGGGACATGATCTTGCGCGCCATCTCCTCCGCCGCGGCCACGAGCTGATCGGCGGGCACCACCTTGTTCACCAAACCGATCCTCTCCGCCTCGGCCGCGCCGATGCGATCGCCGGTGCAGATCAACTCCAGCGCTTTCGCGGAACCGAGCAGACGGGCCATGCGTTGCGTGCCGCCGTAGCCGGGGATGATGCCGAGGGTCACTTCGGGCAGGCCGATCTGGGCTTTGTCCGACGCGATCCGGATGTGACAAGCGAGCGCCAGCTCACATCCGCCGCCCAACGCGAAGCCGTTGATGGCGGCGATCACGGGCTTTGGAAATTTCTCGATGAAGGCCAGGATGAATTGTCCGCGCTCCGAAGTCTCTTTCCCGGTGACCGGAGTTTTTTGCGCGAGCTCGTTGATGTCGGCACCCGCGACGAACGCTTTCTCGCCCGCGCCGGTGACGATCACGGCCTTGACTGTCACGTCGTCATGCGCGGTCGAGAAAACGTGAAAGATTTCCTCGACCGTCGCGGCGTTCAACGCGTTCAGAACTTTCGGCCGGTCGATAGTCAGGAACAGAATGCCGTCGCGGAGCTCGGTTCTAACGTTTTGCATCGAATGCCACCGGTTTTTCACCCGAGTAGTCGTAGAAGCCGGCGCCCGATTTCCGCCCGAAGCGTCCCGCCAGCACCATCTTGCGCAGCAGCGCCGGCGACGCGAAACGCTTCTCGCGATATTCATTGAACATGACGTCGGTGATGTAGTAGGTCGTATCGAGGCCGACGAAGTCGAGGAGCGTGAACGGTCCCATCGGATATCCACAGCCGAGCTGCATGGCCTTGTCGATGTCTTCGATCGATCCGACACCTTCCTCGAACGCGCGAATCGCATCGAGCAGATATGGCACGAGCAGGCGATTGACGATGAATCCGGAATTGTCGCGGCACGAGACCGGATCCTTGCCGAGCGATTTCGCGAATTCGAATGCCG
>QHVX01000369.1 GCA_003222375.1 Acidobacteriota bacterium | reverse complement strand
CAGGACATCCATATTCCGCTGTCGCCACGATCGATCCAAAAAGCGTTTTGCCGAATCCCGGCTACGCCCTCAACCTTGTCTCGACTGGCCCATACTTTTTCAGCGGCCGCGGCGCCTTCCGCACCGACGATGTGTACAGCACCGATCTCTCGCTTCGCTATGAGATGCCTGTTCACGGGTTACGTTTGTTTGTGAAGGGTGACGCCCTCAATGCGTTCAACAATGCTGCTGTCGTATCGCCGGGAACCGAGGTTGCGGATCGCTTCAACAGCGGAACGGCATCGGGTCTGCTGAACTTTAATCCATTCACCGAGGTGCCAGTCGAGGGCATTCACTACCGCTTGTCACCGACCTTCGGAAGGCCGACCGGACCCGAGTCTTATCAGACCCCGCGAACCTTCCAGTTGGCGATCGGCGCGCGATTCTAAGAATGTTCTCATGATTCCCGAAGGATCTTTTTCCGCTCTGAACGCATCGTTAAACCATGACGCCAACGCTGGTCTTGTTCGCAACGTTGATCGGGAGTTTTGCGCCGACCGGCGACATGACGACAGCACGTTTCCAACACACAGCGACCCTTCTGAGGGATGGCAGAGTTTTGCTCGCTGGGGGAGTCGGGGAGGACTCCGCGACCTTATCGAGCGCTGAACTATACGATCCCTTCACCGGCACCTCTACTCCGACGCGCGGCATGACCGCTGCCCGTCGAATGCACACGGCCACACTTTTGACTGATGGAAGAGTGTTGATCGCCGGTGGTTGGGGCTTGTCCAGCGCCGAAATTTATGACCCGGCAATCGATGCGTTCACCGCGACCGGTTCGATGCTCGAAGATCAGGCCGGGCACGCAGCCGCTTTGCTACCTGATGGACGAATTCTCATCGCGGGAGGCGAACGCGGAGCGCCTCCATGGCCAACTGCTGCGCGCGCCGAACTGTATGATCCGAACACCGGCACGTTCTCCTTCGCACTCGCCTATGCGGGAACCGGTAGCCTCTATAACTCTGGAGGACCGGTGTGGCCGACGGCGAATTCGCTCGCCGACGGAAAAGTTCTGATCGCGGGCGAAAATCCGGCGGAGCTCTACGATCCCTCGAGCGGAAGCTTCCGCTTTACCGGAAACATGGTTGAGAGAGAGTATCGCTACGGAATGGACTGGCATGCTGCCACATCACTGAGAGACGGAAGCGTCCTGATTACAGGAGGCAATGACGATTGGACTTGTGGCGGTTTTGCAAACGCTGAAATTTACGATCCGACGTCCGGCACCTTCAAAGTTGTCGGATCCATGACCGAGCCTCGCGACATCCATACTTCAACTCTTCTTGCGGATGGCACTGTGCTGATTACCGGTGGAGGCGATGGCTGGTGCGGCGGTTCGACGCTCGCCAGCATCGAGATTTACGATCCTGCAACGCAGTCATTCATCGCTGCAGGCAAGATGACGCGCAGCCGGAGCGCGCACACCGCGACTCTGCTCAACGACGGGACAGTTCTCATCACGGGTGGAATTTCGTACTGGCCGGCCAGCGTCGCCAGGAGCGCCGAACTTTACCGGCCGGCGGCGACGACAGGACGAACGCGATCAAGGCGTTGATCGAGCGCTGGACGACGCAACTGCGGTCGCGGGCGAATGTGGACATCTACGCCTGGAGGTAAGTTGATTTCTTGATGTGCCGAACCCATATTTGGTCTATGCGAAGACAGCGGCTGTCTTTCCTCTTCGCGATCCTTATCGCCACTCCCGCGTCGACCGCAGAACTTCTTGGACATTTCGAACCGACGGGAGACATGATCCGGGCACGAAGCGGACATACAGCGACGTTGCTGAACGATGGACGGGTTCTGTTCGCTGGCGGCAGCGGAGATCGAGTCGCCGAAATTTACGATCCTTCGACGCGCACATTTACGCGTACCGGAGACATGACTGCCGGCCGCCGCGGACATTCGGCCACGCTCCTCGCCGACGGACGAGTCCTGATCGCCGGCGGCGCGCCGTGGTCGACCAGCGCCGAAATCTACGATCCCGCCACCGAGAGATTCGCGGCGACCGGCGACATGCTGGAAGATCAGTTCAAGCAGGCAGCGACTCTGCTGCCTGACGGCAGAGTTCTCATTGTGGGGGGAGAACGCTACGCGCCTCCCTTTCCGACGGCCGCGCGGCCCGAGCTCTACGATCCGGCGACCGGCACGTTCTCGTTCGCAGCGCTCCACGGAGGTGCGGTCTGGCCGACTGCGAATGTGCTGCCCGATGGAAAGATTTTGATCATTGCTGGGAACCCTCCTGCACTCTACGATCCGGCGACTGCGACGTTCAGCTTTACGGGCGCAATGCTCGAAACCGGTTATCTCTACGAAGTCGAGTGGCACGCTGCCACATCACTGCGGGATGGAAGTGTGCTTCTAACAGGCGGAAACGACGATGGGACTTGCGGCGGATTTAACTACGCCGAACTGTACGACCCCTCGTCCGGCCAGTTTCGGATTGTCGGTCCGATGACGACAGCCCGCGACATCCACACCGCGACACTTCTTCAAGACGGCAAGGTGTTAATTGCCGGCGGCGGCGAGGGATGGTGTAGCACGCCAACAATCAGCAGCACCGAACTTTACGATCCTGAAAAGCGGTCCTTCACTGCCGCCGGTCACATGACGCGCAGCCGTAGAGAGCACACCGCCACACTGCTGAATGACGGCAGCGTCTTGATCGCCGGCGGAACTTTTTATGAGCCGGGCGGCACCCTGCAGAGCGCTGAACTTTACGTGCCTGCTTACGCGCATACCGGTCGAACGCGATCCCGCCGGTAGGGCCTGTTACCATTAACTTGTGCTCCTCCAGGAAAACGCGATGCTCGGGCCGTACCGGGTCACCGGACGGATCGGCGAAGGTGGTATGGGCGCGGTCTACCGCGCAACCGATACTCGTCTCGGTCGCAACGTCGCGATCAAAGTCCTGACTGCCGTCACGCTCTCCGACAAGGAGCGCCTGCAGCGCTTCGAGCAGGAAGCGCGCGCCACCGGCATGCTGAATCATCCCAATCTGTTGACGATTTACGACGTCGGGAACACCGAGGGGACGCCATTTCTCGTCAGCGAGCTGTTGGAAGGCGAAACACTCCGCGACCGCCTCGACCGCGGGGCGATTCCGCCGCGCAAAGCCGTCGACATCGCCCTGCAGGTCGCGCATGGACTCGCGGCAGCGCACGAAAAAGGGATCGTGCACCGCGATCTGAAGCCCGAGAACATCTACATCACCAAAGAAGGGCGCGTGAAGATCCTCGACTTCGGCATCGCGAAGTTGAGTCCAACCGTCGGCAAAGATGGACCGACGTTCCAGATGGCGGCCACGGAGCCCGGCATCGTCCTCGGCACAGTCGGCTACATGTCGCCGGAGCAGGTGCGCGGCGAGCTGGTCGATCGACGGTCGGACATCTTCGCGTTCGGCGCAATTCTGTACGAGATGTTGAGCGGATCGCGCGCGTTCAAGCGCGATTCGTCCATCGAAACGCTCAGCGCGATTCTGAAGGAAGAGCCACAGGAGCTGATCGAGCTGAATCCGAATGTCCCGCCGCCGCTCGAAAAACTCGTGCGGCGCTGCCTCGAAAAAGATCGCGATCAACGCTTCCAATCCGCGCGCGATCTGGCATTCAACCTCGAGACGCTTTCGACCTATTCGTCGCGGGCCTGCCCAACCCGGCGACGAAAACGTCATCGCAGGCGGCACTGCCCACCGCCGTCACCGCCGCCCCCACCGCCCAGGCGCCCGCCCCCACCTCCCGCACGCCCGCCCTGACGCGGACGCGAACAATGGTGGCGGTCAAGCCGAAGCCGCGCGTATCGCCGGCCTTGTTGATGTTGCTCTACGTCGTGTCGATCGCAGGGGCGGCGTGGGGAGGGTGGTATCTCGCGAATCGCATCGGCTCGGAGCGGCCCGAGGTCACGTTTCAGCGCATGACGTTCCGTCGCGGCGAAGTGCGCGGCGGGCGGTTCGGTTCCGATGGTGACACGATCGTCTATAGCGCATCGTGGGACGGTCAGCCGAGCGAGATCTATGTCGCGAATCGGCACGCTCCCGAGGCTCGACCGGTCGCGATGGCGGACGCCGATCTGCTCGCGGTCTCGAGATCGGCGGAGCTGGCAATTCTTCTCCGCAAAGATCGGCAGAGCGGATTGGGAACCCTCGCGCGCGTTCCGGTCGCCGGTGGAACGCCGCGCGAAATGGCCGATCAGGTTTTGCAGGCCGACTGGATGCCCAACTCGCAAGACCTCGCGATCATCCGATTCGACAAAGGAAAATATCGCGTCGAGTCTCCGATTTCGACGGTGCTGTACGAAACGCCCCATCAGATTCGCGACATCCGCATCGCGCCCGACACAAATCGCATCGCCTTCTTCGAGCCGCATGGCGACAAGATCGATCTCGTCGTTCTCGACAAGAGATCGCGCAATTCATCGCCGGTCGCTCGCGGATGGAGCCACGGCGCGAACGGACTGGCGTGGACGCCGAGCGGGAAAGAGATCTGGGTCACCGGCACCGACACGGCCGCGCCACCGGCGCTGTGGGCGGTCGACGTCGACAAGAGCGAAACGCGAATGATCAGCCGGCTGACCGGATCGAT
>QHVX01000034.1:14662-17703 GCA_003222375.1 Acidobacteriota bacterium | reverse complement strand
ATCGCCTAACGCGTCAATCGTCCTGGATCCAAACGGCGGTGCGATCGTGCAGACTGCCGCCAGTCGTTTTTCGATGGACCGCAGCGGAAGCACGCAGTATCTGATCACGGTCGAGAGACCGGTGAAGAACGAGCTTCGCTTGATCGCGACCGGCGCGTCTCACGGATAAACGGTTGAAATGCCGGACCCGCCCTGTTAGTTTCGCCCCTTCACCATGGCCGAGAGCAGCGACTACAAAAAAACGCTGAACCTGCCGCAGACGACCTTCCCCATGAAGGCGAATCTGCCGCAGAGTGAGCCCAGGCGGCTCGAGCGCTGGGGCGAAATCGATCTCTACCAGCGCATCCGCGAGAAATCCGCCGGCCGGCCGAAGTTCGTTTTGCACGACGGTCCTCCCTACGCCAATGGCGAGATCCACACCGGCCACGCGCTGAACAAGATCCTCAAAGACATCGTCGTGAAGTCCCGCACGATGCTCGGCTTCGATTCGCCTTACGTTCCGGGATGGGATTGCCACGGCCTGCCGATCGAGCACGAAGTGCGAAAAAAGCTCGGCTCGAAACGCGAGCAGATGGCGCCCGCCGACTTCCGCCGCGCGTGCCGCGAGTTCGCCGCGAAGTACATCGACATCCAGCGCCGCGACTTCATCCGCCTGGGCGTCCTCGGCGATTGGTTCAATCCGTACTCCACGATGTCCTTCGACTACGAAGCCGACATCGCGGCCGCCCTCGGCGACTTCATTCGGACCGGCATGGTCTACAAAGGCCTCAAGCCGATTCTGTGGTGCTGGTACGACCAGACCGCTCTTGCGGAAGCAGAAGTCGAATATGGCGACCACACCTCGCCGTCGATCTATGTCCGCTTCCGCTTAACAGACGATTCGGTCAAGAGTCTCGATCTGCCGGTCGAGAAGCCGCTCTACGCCGTCATCTGGACGACGACGCCGTGGACGCTGCCCGCAAACCTGGCGATCGCGGTCAAGCCGGATTACGAATACTCGATCGTCGAACACGAGGGCGCGAACTACATCATCGCGACCGAGCTGGTGAACGTGGTCGCGAAGAAATTCGGTTGGAACGATTACCGCGCCATCAAACTTTTCAAAGGGTCGGCATTCGAGTATCTGAAATATCGCCACGCTTTTCTCGAGCGCGAAGGCATCTTCGTCCTGGGCGACTACGTCACGCTCGACGCTGGCACGGGGCTGGTGCACACCTCCCCTGGGCATGGCGCCGACGACTTCAACACCGGCAAGCGCTACGGCCTCGACATCTACACGCCGGTCAATCACCGCGGCCAATTCACGGACGATGTTCCGCTGTGGGCCGGCATGCAGGTGTTCAAGGCGAATCCATTGATCATCGAATTGATGCGCGAGCGCGGCGTGCTGCTGTTCTCCGAGACGATCACGCACGCCTATCCGCATTGCTGGCGTTGCAAGAACCCCGTGATCTTCCGCGCGACCGAGCAGTGGTTCATCTCGATGGATGAAAAAGGTCTGCGCCAGGCGGCGCTTCACCAAGTCCACGATGTCGTCAAATGGTTCCCGCGCTGGGGCCAGGAACGTATGGCAGGCATGATCGAAAATCGTCCCGACTGGTGCATCTCGCGTCAGCGACTGTGGGGTGTTCCGATCACGGTGCTCTATTGCGAGCAGTGTGCGACGCCGGTAACGTCGGCTGAATTCTTCAAGAGAGTCGAGTCACTGTTTCGTCGTGAAGGCGCCGACAGTTGGTATGAGCATCCGGTCAGCGACTTCCTGGCGTCCGATTTCCGATGCGCGTGCGGTTGCGCGACGTTCCGGAAAGAGACCGACATTCTCGATGTCTGGTTCGATTCCGGCTGCTCGCATCTCGCGGTGTTGAAGAAGCGTCCCGAGCTGACATGGCCGGCCGAGGTCTATCTGGAGGGACACGATCAACATCGCGGATGGTTCCAGTCCTCGCTGCTGGTCGGAACCGCGCTGGAAGGTCGCGCGCCATACAACGAAGTCGTGACGTGCGGATTCATCGTCAACGAAGCGGGCGAGAAGATGTCGAAGTCGCGCGGGACGGGCGTGTCGCCGCAGGAAGTCCTCAAGCAGAGCGGCGCCGACATCCTGCGCTTGTGGGTTTCGATGATCGACTACCGCGACGACATGGTCTACGGCCCGCAGATCCTGGGCCGGGCGGCGGAGTCGTATCGCAAGATCAGAAATACTGCACGATATTTGTTAGCGAATTTGTACGACTTCGATCCGGCTCGCGATGCCGTGCCGCTCGACGAGCTTTTGGACATCGACCGCTGGGTGCTTTCGCGCGCGGCCGAAGTCGTCGATCGCTGCCACCGCGCCTACGAAGAGTATGAATTTCACATCATCTACCATCGCGTTCTCGATCTCTGCACCGTCGACGTGTCGGCGCTTTATCTCGATGTCTCGAAGGACACGATGTACTGCGAGGCGCCGGCATCGCGCGCACGGCGATCGGCGCAGACCGCGATGTTCCACATTCTGCGCGGACTGGTCGGCGTCCTTGCCCCGATTCTGTCGTTTACCACCGAAGAGATTTACGAAGCGATTCCAGGGAAGAAAGAAGTGTCGGTACACGTCACCGATCTACCGCGTCTGCCCGAGATCGGCATCGATGTGCAGGCCTGGGATCGCTTGCTCGTGCTGCGCGAAATGGTCTCGAAAGTTCTCGAGCGGGCGCGAGGTATGGGTCAGATCGGACAGTCGCTCGAGGCCGATGTCGCGTTGCACGGCAACTTTTCGCCGAAAGCATTGCTGGGAGACTTGCACCTCGACCTCGCGAAATTTTTTATCGTCTCGCACGTCGATTTCCGCCCTCCGGACGAGGTCGTCGGCGATGTCGTCGACATTCCGGGAGTCGGCACGATCGCCGTCACGATGTCGCCGGCACGAGGAAAAAAGTGCGGTCGATGCTGGCAGTATCGGGAAGAGGTCGTGGAGGAAGGCGGACTTTGCGCGCGTTGTGAATCGGTGATCGCCTCGCTGGCGCCGGACGTAGTTCCCACCGCCTGACCACGGCGTGATTCCTGCT
>QHVX01000034.1:0-14646 GCA_003222375.1 Acidobacteriota bacterium | reverse complement strand
TCCTTCCCGCCCTTAGGAGGATGTTGTGAAAGCCAAGCAAGTGAAGAAGGCCGCAGTCAAAGCGGCGAAGAAAGTCGCCAAGGCCGCCGCGCCCAGGATCAAGCAGTTGCAGAAGGCCGCCAAGCCGTATGTGAAGAAAGCGAAACGCGCAGCCGAGGATCTGGCCGATGACGCAGCCGACAAGGGACGCGAGTTGCTGAAGGATGCACTGGTCGCCGGATCGAAGCAGCTCAAGAAAGCCTCGAAGGCCGTGTAGCTCTGCGCTACGCCGATCTCCATACTCACACGTACCACTCGGATGGCACGCGCTCGCCGCGTGAGGTGATCGATGTCGCGCGCCAGCACGGCATCGACATCGTCTCGATCAGCGACCATGACAATTTGGCGGCGTACTTCGAGATCAAATCCTACGCCGAGCAGAACGGCGTCACGCTGATCCCGGGCGTCGAGCTTTCGTGCGAGCACCAAGGCGTCGACATCCACGTCCTTGCCTACGCCTTCGATCCTCTCGATGAGCGCGTCGAAAAAAGGCTCGCCGGTTTTCGCGATACGCGGCACACACGCGGACAGCGGATGGTCGAACGATTGCGATCGCTCGGCTATCGTGTCGACGCCAAGCGTGTCGAGGAGCTCGCCGCCGGCGGTTCGGTCGGCCGACCTCACGTCGCGCGCGCGCTGGTCGAGGCGTCGGAAAAGAGCGCTTCGCGATCGCCGAGGCCATCGCGCTGATTCGATCGGCGGGCGGAGTAACCTCGATCGCGCATCCGACGCTCTATCCGAAAGGCGAAGCGATCGTGCCGCCGCTGCTCGACGCCGGCATCGACGGAGTCGAAGTGTTTCATCCGGAAGTCGACGACGCCTCGCGCGAGGCTTACTCGAGCGTGGCGCGCTTTCGCGGAAAAATGCTCACCGGCGGCTCCGACGATCACGGAACCGTGAAACAGGTCCAGACGCTCGGCACGGTTCGCGTACCGGAAAACCTGATCGGTCCGATTCTCGAACGCATGTAATCGTTCGCCGGTGTCCGTTCGCCGTTCTCCGTCCCAACCACCCTCGGAGAACGGAGAACGAAGAACGGAGAACTCTTCTGGCACGGGTCATCTTCGCGATCTTCGTTCTGCTCGCGCTCTTAGGTGACGCACGAATTTTTCTATTCATCCTGAATCGCGTCGTCTTCGGCAGCCATCGCCACGAGCGCTCGCCCTGGCACTTTCTGATGTACGCCGCGCCGCCGGTGCTGCTGATACTGACAATCGAGGCGACAAGGCTCTCGATCGTTGGCGTGACCTGGTTGATCCTCGCCGCCTCGGCCGGCTGTTATTGGCTGCTCGATCGCATGCGTGTGATCGCGTTCGGCGAGCCGCCCCTCGCCGGCATCCGAACACTGCCGTCGGAGGGACGCGCTCACAAAGGCATCAATGATCTCTACAACCTCGAAGTGACGCGCCACGAGATTTTCATCGACGATCTTCCCGAGGCCATCGACGGGTATCGCATCGCATTTGTGACCGACACGCACGTCGTGCCGATCATGCGGCGGAGCTTCTACGACGAGATCGTGTCGCACGTGACGACCTTTGATCCTCACGCAATTCTTGTCGGCGGCGACTTCGTCACATGGCGTCGGCACATTCCATTATTGGTGGATACTCTAATTGCGCATCTTCGCGCCCGCGATGGAGTTTTCGCCGTTCTAGGCAATCACGACTATTGGGCGGGCGGCGAGGACGTGATGGCGGCGATGCAGGCCGCGGGCGTGCGCTTCCTGATCAATGAAGGGGTTGCCCTGCCGGTGCCGATGGTCGGCATCGATGAGCTGTATCGCGGTACTCCGGACATCGAGCGCGCATTCGCGAATGTCGATCCGACAAAGCCGTGCATCGCCCTCAGCCACCACCCCGACATCATCGATCTCCTGGGCGGACGGCGCATTGATCTACTTTTGTGCGGTCACACGCACGGTGGGCAGATTCGATTTCCGTTCTTCGGCGCGGTCGTTGTTCCGTCGCGGCATGAGGCGCAGTACGCCGCCGGATTTCATCGGGTCGGAAACGTGTTGATGTACGTCAGCCGCGGCATTGGCGCGATTCCTCCGATCCGGATTCTCTGTCGTCCGGAGGTCGCAACTTTTGTCTTGCGCCGCGGCCAGCGAACATCATGAAACTTTCCCAGATCTGGCCGATCATCGAGCGCGTCGCACGCGACGGGGGGGCGATTCGTGTCGGCGCCGCCGATCTTCACGACGAGCACGCGTCGGTATTCGCGGAGTGGATCGACAGCGGACATCACGCGACGATGCACTACCTCGCGAAGAATCGCGATGCGCGGCTCAATCCATCGTCGCGGTTTCCGTGGGCGAAATCGGCGGTTGTCATCCTGGTCCCTTACGCATCGGAGCGACCGAATGCGCCGGACGGCGCGCTCAGTCACGCAGTCGCACGCTACGCTCTCGGCGACGATTACCACGGCGTGCTCGACGGCATGTTGCGCCGGATCGAAGAGGCGCTGCCCGAAGGAATCAAGACCTGGCGCTACGTCGATACCGGGCCGCTATCCGATCGCGCGCTGGCGGCGCAGGCAGGACTCGGATGGATTGGCAAGAACGGCATGCTGATCGACAGCGAGATCGGGTCATACGTTTTCATCGGAACATTGCTGACCTCTCTCGAAAACGATATCCGCAGCGCGACGGTCGCCGATCGATGCGGCGCCTGCACGCGTTGCATCGACGCCTGTCCGACCAACGCGATTCTTCCGAATCGCACGATCGTTTCCGAGAATTGCATCAGCTACGCGACGATCGAGCATCGCGGCGAGCTCCCCGATCGCGTCGCCGGGCATCTCGAAGGCAACGCCTTCGGATGCGACATCTGTCAGGAAGCGTGTCCGTGGAACGAGCATCCAGCCGACTCGCACCCGGCATTCGTTGCCCGTGAGGAGTACCGAGCGACGCCGCTCACCGATCTCCTCCGCTTCCAGCAATCGGATTTCTCACGGCTGTTTCGAAACAGCGCCGTGAAGCGCGCGAAGCTGGCGGGCATGGTGCGAAATGTGTCCGTTTTGACATCTGGTCATGACAAGACCATCATCAGGTCATGAAGAAGCGCGTGAAGATCTCCGAGCTCAAAGCGCACTTGAGTGAATACCTTCGGCATGTTCGCCGAGGGCATACGGTGGAGGTGACGGATCGCGACACACCGGTCGCGAAACTGGTTCCCTACGAACAACGCGCATCGGGTCTGACTGTTCGCCCCGCACAGGGGCGAATGCGAGACCTAAAGCTTCCGCGACGGCTGAAGACGAAGATCGACGTGGTGGCGTTGCTTCGTGAAGACCGCGATACGCGGTGATCGTTTATGTCGATTCTTCCGTAGTCCTGCGCGTTGTGCTGCGCGCCGCCGGTTCGCTAAGCGAATGGAACCGCATAGACCGTTTCGTATCGAGCGCGCTGCTAAGCGTGGAATGTCTACGCACAATTCATCGCCTTCACGTATTCGAGCCCCTCGCTGACGACGAGCTTGCGGTGAGGATCGAGGCAACCGAAAAGGTGCTTGCCAATGTTGAACTCGTAGGTCTCGACCGAATCGTGCTTGAACGAGCCTCGGGTTCATTTGCGTTGCCAGTAAAAACGTTGGACGCGATTCACCTTGCGACGGCGATCCTCTGGCGCGAACGAGAACAACCCGACGTCGTCTTCGCCACCCACGACAAACAATTCGGACTGGCGGCGCGCGCGTCCGGATTCCCTGTCATCGGCGTTTAGCGCGCTGGCAACTGAAACGTCCGTCCGATGATCGATGGATCGATCGAGCGGTCGAGGTACTCCCAAACCGCAAGCGCGTCAGGATGATCGGCGATTGCCGGTGCATCGGTGCGTGTTTGCGGGTCACTGATGAGCATCCGCGCGCAGCGGTACCAATGCATCGCCTCTTCCGGATTCATGCGCAGCTCTTCGCGCACGCACTGGACCAGGATGTACTGTTCAGCGGGAACGCCGGCCTTGTCGATGTCGGGATATGACGGCGCCAGCGCTCGCGCACGCGCGCGAATGATCTTCAACTTCAGCGTGAGTGAGTGCGTGTCGATGGTGGCGCGGCCGGACTCGCAAAGACGTCCGATCGCCAAACGCACCTGGCGCGGTGTTTGACTGGATCGACAGCTTTGACGCTCGACCACACGACCTGCGTCTTGATCGAGATGTCATCCGAAACGGAAGGCAATTTGAATTGCAGCACTCCGGATGCGCCGGTATTGAATTGCGAAAGGCCTCCGATGCGCGCGCCGCGGGCACAGAGATCCTCGATTGCCACCCGCTCATCGTTCCATCGTGCGTCGAGGTTGGGATCGACGAAGAAACGGTCCGAGCCGCGCAGCTCCTCGATTCGCGTGATGCGTCCGGCCGCCAGCAGCGATCGCAGCACCGCCTGCAGTGTTTCGGGTGCGGCGTAAATGCGAACTCCGGAGATGAATTTGCCGGTGCGCACCGAATCGGCCTCCGTCCACACGATCACGGCTTCCACCGCGACCGGCGTCGGACGGCCGTCGATGACGACGCGCAGAACGGCTTTATGACCCATCTCGAGTTGCTGCGTGTGCTTGAAACGCGCGCCTTTGATCGAGATATCGCACACCGAGACGACGTTCGACCCGAATTGCGCCGCCAACGGCGGAGCAATTAGAAATCGGTCGTTCGTTCGCAGGCTTCGCGCCGCTGCCTCGTACATATCGTTTTTTGGGAGGACCGACTTAACGTATAGCACGAAACGGGTTGCTGTTGTGATATGGCTCACGCATGGCGAAGTTTGATGTCATCACCTTCGACTGCTACGGCACGCTGATCGACTGGAAGAGCGGGATTCGTGCTGCATTCGCGGCGGCAGGTCTCGATGGTGATGCCTCCCTTCGCATGTATCACGAAATCGAGCCAATCGTTGAAAGAGAAAAATATCGCTCGTACCGCGAAGTCCTGCGCGAAACGGCCTCGCGCATCGCGCCGAGGGTGAACACAAATTTTCTGGCGGACAGCCTGCCGTCGTGGAAACCGTTCCCCGATACGAATCCCGCGCTCGAGCGTCTCCGCCGCGGCGGCATTCGCCTCGGCATTCTTTCCAACGTCGACGACGACCTCATCGCCGAAACACGCAAGCACTTCACGGTCGATTTCGATCTCGTGATCACGGCCCAGCAGGTGCGGTCCTACAAACCGGCGCACGCGCACTTTCTGACGGCGCGACAGCGCATTGGCGATGCGCGGTGGCTCCACGCTGCGCAAAGCAACCTTCACGACATCGCGCCCGCCAACCAGCTCGGCATTCCGAATGCGTGGATCAACCGTCACGGGGAAAAGGGCGGCCTCGAGCCGACTTATGAATTCCGCGATCTGACCGCGCTCGCTGACGCGATGACGCCGTCAGAAGCGCCAGTTCAATCCGATCGAGCTCTTTAGGACGGAATCGTAGTACTCGTGATCGCCGAGGAGCGCTTTGCCTTCGAGGACGATGCCGAGGTGCCGCATTTGAAAAATGACGCCGCCGGTCGCCTCCGGAGTCCATCGGTTGCTATATCCGAACATGGAATCGACGTGCGGAGCGGCGACATAGCGCACACCCAGGCCCAGGAACGGCTTCCATCGAGATTCGTTAACGAAGCGATAGCGCGCCGTGAGATCGATCGGGTACGTCCGGAAACTCACCGGCGGCACCTGATTGATGTAGCCGGTCTCGTCGACCACATACGGGCGGCTGCTGCGCCGCTCTGAAGTCACTGAGGCATGCAGCGAAAAACGCGGCGTGAAGACGGTCTCGACTCCGGCGCCATAGTCCGAATACCAGTGGTGTCCCGTGGTCGGCGAATAGGCGATATTGACCTGGGAGAGGAAGGCAGAGAAGCTGGTCTTCGGTTGGGCGTAGGCGGCCGGGGCAATCAGCAAAAGCGCGAGAAGGACTTTCCGCATATCGAGCACCCCCTGTTTTTTTCGACGCTGGATTGCACGAAACGTTCCGTCAGATTCGTTCGACGATCATGGCGGCCGCCTCGCCGCCGCCGATGCAGATGGCAGCCATCCCGCGCTTCAGATTTCGGTCTGCCAGCGCGTAGAGCAGCGTGACCAGGATGCGCGCTCCGCTGGCTCCGATCGGGTGGCCGAGGGCCACGGCGCCGCCGTTGACGTTGAGTTTCTCGTGGGGGATCTTCGCGTCGGCCATCGCGGCCAGCGCCACCGCCGCAAAAGCCTCGTTGACCTCGAATAAATCTATATCTTTAATTGTCATGTTTGCGCGCTTGAGCGCGATCTCGATCGACTTCGCGGGGGCAGTCGTGAACCACTCCGGCTCCTGCGCCGACGTCGCCTGAGCAATGATTCGCGCCATCGGTTTCAGATTGTTCTTCTGCGCATACTCGGCCGATGTGACGACCAGCGCCGCCGCGCCATCGTTGATCTTCGATGAATTCGCGGCCGTCACTGTTCCGCCATCTTTCTGAAACGCGGGCTTGAGCGTCGGCATCTTGTCGAGCGGCGCAGCGAAGGGTTCCTCGTCGTCGATGATGACGGCGCTCCCTTTCTTCGAAGGAACTTCCACGACCGCGATCTCTTTTTTGAACTTGCCGCTCTTCACCGCATCCTGGGCGCGGCGGTACGACTCCATCGAGAAGGCGTCCTGCTGCTCGCGCGTGAATTTGTATTTGTTGACGCACATCTCGGCGCAGGTGCCCATATGTTTATCGCCGTACGGATCCCAAAGGCCGTCCTGGATCATCACGTCGATCATCTTTCCGTTGCCCATGCGATAGCCGGTGCGCGCCTGCGTCAGCGCGTACGGCGCGTTCGACATCGACTCCATTCCGCCCGCGATCGCGATGTCGTACTCGTCGCACCGGATATCGTTCGCGGCATACATCACGGATTTGAGACCCGAACCGCAAACCTTGTTGACTGTGACGGCACCCGCTGACACCGGGATCCCGGCACCGATTCCAGCCTGACGCGCCGGCGCCTGACCGACCGCCGCCTGCAGAACGTTGCCCATGATGACCTGCTGGATCTGGTCGGGCTGCACGCGGGAGTTCTCGAGTGCGCATTTGATGGCGATCGATCCGAGCTTCGGCGCGGAGATTCCCGACAGCGTGCCGAGAAACGAGCCGATGGGTGTGCGCGCGCCGCCCAAAATCACGATGTCTTTCATCCGGGTCTCCTTTGGCCGACTTGATACCATAGGCCAGCCCCTTGCTAGATAGCAGGAGCGAAGTTCATGCCCTTCTCTTCGATCACCGACCGCCGCATCGTCATCCAGCCCGCCGACGTCCACAGCGTGCTGGGCCGGCACATGCTGGCCGACGGCTTCGACATCGTCATGGATCTGAAGAAGTCGAAGGGCTCGTGGCTCTTCGACTCGAAACGCGGGCGTGCCGTCCTTGATTTCTTCACGAACTTCGCGTCATGTCCGATCGGCTACAACCATCCGCGGCTCGACACGCCCGAATTTCGCGAGCGCCTGGCGGACGTCGCGCTCAATAAGCCCGCCAATTCCGACATCTACACAACGTACTTCGCAGAGTTCGTCGAGACGTTTGCGCGACTCGCCGTTCCTCCGTCGCTCAACAAGCACATGTTCTTCATCGAAGGCGGCTCGCTGGGGATCGAGAACGCGATCAAGTCGGCCTTCGACTGGAAAATCCGAAAGAACTTCAGGAAGGGCTATCAATCGGAGCGCGGTACGCAGATCATGCATCTGCGCGAGGCCTTCCACGGCCGCACCGGCTATACGCTCTCGCTGACCAACACCGCCGACCCGCGCAAGACGCAGTACTTTCCGAAGTTCGATTGGCCGCGCATCGACAATCCGAAGATTCAGTTTCCCGCCACAGCCGAGTCGCTCGCCGATGCCGCGAAGCGCGAGAAGGTGGCGCTCGAACAGGCCAGGAAACTTCTGGCCGAGCGGAAAGACGACATCGCGGCCTTCATCATGGAGCCGATCCAGGGCGAAGGCGGCGACAATCACTTCCGTCCGGAGTTCTTCAAGGCCGTTCGCGCACTGTGCGACGAAAACGACATGCTCCTCATCTTCGACGAGGTGCAAACCGGCGTTGGCCTGACAGGCAGGATGTGGGGCTTTCAAAATTACGGCATCGAGCCGGACATGTTCACGTTCGGGAAGAAGACGCAAGTGTGCGGCTTCGCATCCAACGATCGGATTTTCGAGATTGACGAGAACGTCTTCACGGTGGCATCGCGTATCAACTCGACCTGGGGTGGCAATCTCACCGACATGGTCCGCGCCCAGCGCTTCTTCGAGGTGATCGATGAAGAGAATCTGGTCGACAATGCAGCGAAAGTCGGCGCCTATTTTGTCGGCGAGCTGCAGCGATTCGCGGGCCAGTTCCCGAAACTCGTCTCGAATGTACGCGGCCGCGGGCTGATGGCGGCCTTCGATCTGCCGAGCGGCGAGCTGCGCGACAAGGCGATCAAGTCGATGATGCAGCATGACGTGATGGTGCTGGCATCGGGGCATCGATCGCTGCGCTTCCGTCCACCTCTCAATCTCTCCGTCGAAGAAGCGGTCGAGGGGATCCGACGGATGGAGAAGGCACTGCAGCACCTGGCGTGAACGAGCGGCTGACGCGGCGCGACTGGACCCTGATCGGAGTGTGCTGCGCGGTCGTCGCGCTGTCTCTGTTCATCATCTTCAACTGGTTTTACGGTGCCTTTCCGGAAGCGTCGATCGACTTCCGCTACACCCGCGACTCGTCGCTGCCGATCGCGCAGAGGGTCCTGGCTACCCAGGGAATCGACGTCCGCAGCTCCAAGCACGCCGCGGTCTTCGATGGCGACGAAGTTGCCAAGATTTTCCTCGAGCGGAGCCTGGGCCTCTCGCGTGCCAACCGGCTGATGCGGCGCGAGGTGCGGATCTGGTGGTGGCGCCATCGCTGGTTCCGCCCGCTGCAAGAGGAAGAGTTTCTGATCGACGTTGCGCCGACCGGCGAGGTGGTCAGCTTCCTCGACAAGATCCCCGAGGATCGCGTGCTGCCGGCGATCGATCGGGCTGCAGCACGCCGCGTCGCGGAATCGTTTCTCCTTCGCATCGGCACCAGGCCGCCCGATCTGCAGCTCGTCGCGCAGAGCGAGCGCGCGCTGCCGCATCGCGTGCAGCGGATCTTCACGTGGGACTCGCAATCGATCCATCCGGCCGGCGCGCCGTATCGGCACACGATCACCGTCGACGGCGATCGCGTCAGCAAGTACGAGCAGCGCGTGCGCGTTCCCGATCAGTGGCAGCGCGACTACACCGAGATGCGATCCAAGAATTTGCTGGCCGGGCAGGTCGACTCGGTGTTTTTCATCATCACGATTGTCGCGGCGGTGGTCATCTTCATCACTCGCCTTCTTCGCGGCGACGTGCATGTGCGGCTGTTGGGCGGCATCGCCATCGCCAGCGTGATCCTGGTTGGCGGAACGACGTTGAATTCGCTGCCCATCGCGATTGCCGGGTACGACACCAATACGTCGTACGCCGCATTTCTGACGCGCTTCGTCATCCTCAACGTCATCGGCGGCGGAATCGGCTTTGCGATGCTGTTGGCGGTCAGCGTCGGCTCGGGCGAAGTGTTGTATCGCGAACGACTCCCTCAACATCTCGCGATCCCGAAGCTCTGGCAGCGGAAAGCGCTGGCCTCCAAACGCGTTTTTCTGTCATTCGTCATTGGATATGCCTTGGTCGCGTTCATTGCCGCGTATCAGGTCGCGTTTTATCTGATCGCCGAAAAATTCGGCGCCTGGTCGCCGGCGGAAGTGCCATACGACGATATGTTGAACACGGCTTTCCCCTGGATTGCCGTGCTGTTCGCGGGATTTTTGCCCTCGCTG
Organism: Acidobacteriota bacterium; assembly: GCA_003222375.1. Taxonomy (GTDB): domain Bacteria; phylum Acidobacteriota; class Thermoanaerobaculia; order Gp7-AA8; family Gp7-AA8; genus Gp7-AA10. The sequence continues at coordinate 4,787 of QHVX01000034.1, read as the reverse complement.
TCGGAGGAGTTCATCTCACGGGCATTTTCGATTCCATTTTTCGAGCGTATTTTTCGTAGTAGAATATTATCAATAATTATTGCCGGATTCGTGTGGGGTTTCGGGCACGCCACCTATCCCAATCAGCCGTTTTTCATCCGCGGCCTCGAAGTCGGTCTCATCGGCGTGCTCCTCGGATTCTTGCTCTTCCGATTCGGCCTCCTGCCGCTTCTGATCTGGCATTACACCGTCGACGCGCTCTACACCGCGCTTCTCCTTTTCAAATCGGGCAACGCCTACTACGTCATCTCCGCCGGCCTGGCCAGCCTCGGATTCGCGATTCCGATGTTGATCGCGATCGCGCTCTACATCCGCAATCGCGGATTCATCCCCGACGACGACCTTTCCAACGCCGCGATTCCGATCCAGCCGGCGCCGGAACGCGCACCGCGCGAAGCCGAGCCCATCGCCTACCCCCCCGCCCAAGCCGTGACGCAGGCGCGGTTGCTCGCGTGCGCCGGCGTTGTCGCGATCGCAATCGTCCTGGCGTTCGCGCGTCCAGCCTCGGTCAGCGACGTCGTCGATTACCGCATCACGGGCGAAAAAGCGAAAACCATCGCCGCACCCTATCGAATCGGAACCAAGACTTTTGCGGCTCCGGTCGACGGATTCCGCTCATGGGACGCAAATTCGGGACGCGAAGATGGCGGAGGGCCCGACGGATTCGATTACGTCGCCGTCGATTACCTCTTTCATCACAGCATGCCGATCAGGAGGATCGAGGACGTGATGCGGGCGAAGGTGCCGGCCGCGACATGGATGGTCCGCAGCTTCACACCGCTGCAGAAAGACGAGACCTTCACGGAAGTCGACCCGCGGCTGTCGCGGGTGGTGGGATATCACAAGTATCAGGATGAAAAGCGCGCCGGCGCGCATCTCGATCAGGCGCAAAGCTTCACGATCGCACAGAGCGCGTTCCGTCAATTCGGCGTCGACAATTCGAAGCTGGATTTGAAAGAAGCGCTGTCATTCCAGCAGCCAAATCGGCGCGATTGGCTGTTTCACTTCCAAGAGCGAACGCCGTTGACGGCCGAGGCCTATCGCAGGGTCAGCGTGCGAGTGGCGGGCAATGAAGTCACGCAATTCGCATCCACGGTCAAGATTCCGGATCAGGCGTATCGCGATGAAGCGAAGACAACGCTGCTCAATGTGATCCTGCTCGTCCTTCTCATCATCGGGATTCTCGCGCTGCTGGCGCTGACCGTCGCCGGCTTCGTGTTGGCAGCGCGCAAGCATTTTCCGTGGCGGCGGCCGGCGCGGCTGACGGCGATGCTCGCGATCATTCCGATCGCCAACGCTATCCTTCGCTGGAAAAGCTCAATCTTTTTCTACAACACGGCCGAGGCGTGGGGAACGTTTGTTAGCAACCGGATCGTCGCCGCAATCGCGTTCACCGGCGTTCAGATCGGATTGCTCTTTCTGGCATTCGCCGGAATCGAGGCTGTCTATCCTCGAGGGCTTGATTGGTTCCGCCGCGAAGGCCGCGCGCGTTTCGGCCGATCGGCAGTCATCGCAGCCGTAACCGCACTGGGATTGCTGGTGATTCGAAAAATCCTTCTTGCGATGCTCGCAACCGCGTTTCCTTCGATCGCATCCACGGGCGGCGTCGACGTTCCGCCGGCGGTCAACGTGCCGTGGCCGGCGGTCCTCGACATCGGGCAGGCTGCGGTGTTCGCGATCGACGGCTCGGCAATCGTCGCGCTTTTCACGATCGCGCTGCGCGGCATGCCGCGCGCGAAGCAATTCGCCGATCTCACGGCAATTCTCGCGGTGTTCTTCTTCGCGGTCGGACTGAAGTACAACACGACCGCCGCCGAGGCGCCGATGGTGTTGCTGTCGTCGGTGACGGTCGCCCTTCTGATCTGGCTGGTCGTGCGTTTTGTGTTGCGGGAGAACCTGATCGCTTACCCGTTTGCCATTGCCATCGCAGTGCTCCTGGGCAATGCAGCGACGCTCCTGCAAAACCAGCGCAGCGATCTGATCGTCAATGCGGTCGTCGACATCATCGCCGCGATCGCGCTCATCGTCTGGATTTCGTATCCGAGACCGGCTGAAGCCGGTGCTCCATCGAATGTCTGAATCGTTCGCCTCGCGGATGCTGCGGTGGAAATTCAACCTTTTTCCGGCGTACCGCGGAACCGGCGCGCGAATCACGTACATCGCGGCCGATTTTCGCGAGGTGCGCGTCCGACTTCGACTTTGGTGGCGGACGCGAAACGCCGTCGGCACGATCTTCGGCGGCAGCATGTACGGCGCCGTCGATCCGGTCTACATGATCATGCTGATGCGCCTGCTCGGTCGCGACTACGTCGTGTGGGACAAATCGGCCGAAATTCGCTTCCGGAAGCCCGGTCGAGCGACACTGTATGCGACATTCAAAATCTCGGAAGAGGAGCTGACAGAAATTCGAGCCGCGACCGCTAACGGGCCGATCGATCGCGTCTACCACGTCGATCTGGTCGATGACGCCGGTGTGTCACACGCGTCGGTGGCGAAGACGATTTACATCCGCCGGAACGATCGCGAAACTTCCTCTGTTCAAAGGGCCAATGCACCTCGGAATCGATGACTTTCAGTACAGCGATCTGTACGATTTCTCGCGGCTGACCGAGCTCGCGACGGCATTCGATCGATTCGTCGGGGAGAACGATGCCGTGCTCTTCGGCCGCTTCGATTCGTACCGCGGCGCTGTGCGGAGCGGCATCGGACATGGCGGGCTGACAGAACCGGAGGAATCCGAGCTTCTCATCAGCGTGGCGCGGCATCTCGGAGCCTTCCTGGCGCAACTGTTCCGGACCGATCCCACCCCGCTCAAGGCGCGCACGCAGCGCGATTCGGTGGTGGCGCGATTCAAGAAGGAGTTCGTCAGCAAGAGAGTTGCGAAGGTGGCCCCTCATCCCGTCCCTCTCCCCGCAGGCGGGGAGAGGGTCATCAGCATCCTATCCGGCGGCATGGATCACGATCACGAGTATGCATTTGCAGTCGCGGCGACGCGATTGCTCGATCTCGAGCGCGAATATCCCCGCGGCGCGAAAGAGATCTCGCCTAACCCGCAGACTCGCGCAGCGGTCGCGCAGCTTCGCGAAGCGTTGGGGCAACGTCGCGAAAAAATCGATTCTCCGGAGGCGCTGCTGCGCGAGGCTGCCGCGATACATGCGATCGTCGATGTCCTCATCGAATGGACTGCCGCGAGATGGGAAAGCGGCGCGTTCGACGGCTGGCCCTCGTTTCGTCTGCCGAAACCGGTCGTCTACGATCGGCTCGTCCCGCCCGAGCCGCACTACCGCCGCCGGGATGGTTTCAAGCTCACCGACAACCGCAAGACGCCGCGCGAGATCACCGATCAGGCGCACTACTGCATCTTCTGTCACGAGCGGAAAAAGGATTCGTGTTCGCGCGGATTTCAGGAAAAAGAAGACAAATACAAAGTGAATCCACTCGGCATCCCGCTGGAGGGATGTCCGCTCGATGAGCGCATCGGCGAGATGAATTTCCTGCGCGCCGACGGCGACTCGATCGCCGGCCTCGCGATCGTGATGATCGACAATCCGATGTGTCCCGGCACGGGCCATCGCATCTGCAACGACTGCATGAAGTCGTGCATTTTTCAAAAACAGGATCCCGTCGACATTCCGCAAATCGAAACCGGCGTGCTGACCGACGTCCTTTTCCTCCCGTGGGGCTTCGAAATCTATTCGCTGCTGACGCGCTGGAATCCGCTGAATGTCAGACGGCCGATTGCTCTTCCGTACAACGGCAAGAACGTGCTCGTGGTCGGACTCGGTCCGGCCGGCTACACGCTGGTGCACTATCTGGCCAATGAGGGCTTCGGCGTCGTCGCGATCGACGGACTCAAAATCGAGCCGATCGAAGAGAAGTGGCTCCACGAGCCGATTCGCGATGCGCGCGTGCTTTGGGACGAGCTCGATGAGCGCATCCTGGCCGGCTTCGGCGGCGTCTCGGAATACGGAATCACTGTCCGCTGGGACAAAAACTTCCTGAAAGTGATTCGCATCGCGCTCGAGCGCAAACAGAACATCCGCGTGTACGGCGGCGTCCGTTTCGGCGGGACGCTCACGATCGAGGACGCCTTCGACGAGCTGGGATTCGATCACATCGCGATTGCCGCCGGCGCCGGGACTCCGACGATCGTGCGGATGAAAAACAATCTGATCCGCGGTATTCGCAAGGCGTCCGATTTCCTGATGGCGCTGCAGCTCACCGGCGCGTTCAAGAAGGCATCGATGGCGAATCTGCAAGTGCGCTTGCCGGCAATCGTCATCGGTGGCGGCCTGACGGCGATTGATACCGCGACGGAGCTGTTCGCCTACTACCCGGTCCAGGTCGAGAAGATTCTGGAGCGATACGAATCGATGTCCGGCGATTTCGGCGAGGACTCGGTTCGGGCCGCCTACGATCGCGAAGAGCAGCAGATCCTCGACGAATTCCTCGAGCATGGCCGCGCGATTCGCGCCGAGCGTGAACGCGCCGCGGCCGCCGGCGAGAAACCGGATTTCATTCCGCTCGTGCGCGGGTGGGGCGGCGTCAGCATCGCCTATCGAAAATCGATGCTCGACTCGCCGGCCTACCGACTCAATCACGAAGAGGTCATCAAGTCACTCGAGGAAGGCATTTTCTACGCCGAGAATCTCTCGCCGGTGGAAGCGCTGGCCGACGATTTCGGCCACGTGCGCGCTCTCCTTTTCGAAAAGCAGATCGTCGAAGACGGCCGGTGGAAGGATTCCGGC
>QHVX01000372.1 GCA_003222375.1 Acidobacteriota bacterium | reverse complement strand
TGCGTCGCGACCGGTGCAACTCGCGAGGAAGCAGAGAAGAATATGTACGAGGCGATCCAGATGCATATCCAGGGCTTGAAAGAAGACGGTCTTCCGATCCCGTCGTCTACCGCAATCGCGGAATACGTTGTCGTTGGCGGTTAGCGGCTATCAGACGCCGCCCTCCGGACCGCGACGAACGCAAACGGTATGAAGAAGAAAACATCTGAAGATCTCAACGACGATCTGCGATCGCATTACGATTTCGACTACAGCAAGATGAAGCGCAATCGGTTCGCCGGAATGAAACTGTCCGCGCCGATCTATCTTGACGACGATGTCGCGATGCGTAGCTCCGGCGCGAAGCGTCCGTCCAGACGAACATCGTCGAAGAAGCGTGCGTCGTAGACGACGATCATGCTGCTACCTCCGAATTGACTTTTACGCAAATTGAGTAAATATTTACGCATAATGCGTAAGAATGCTGCCGATGCGCTGTTCCCCGGCGTTCGCCGGGATGTTCTCAGCGTCACGTTTCGGGACCCGAAGCGTTGGTGGTTTCTGAGTGAGCTCGCCGACGCGATCGGGACATCGCCCTCCAGCCTTCAACGCGAGCTCGAGTCCTTGGCGACGACCGGCATTCTCGAACGTCGCCGCGATGGAAGACGAACGTACTACCGAGCGCACCAGAACAGTGCGCTATTCAACGAGTTGAAGGGAATCGTCCGCAAAACGATGGGCGTGCCGTCGGAGATTCAATCCGCTCTCGCGTCCCTTAAAAAGCGGATTTCCTTCGCCTTTCTGTACGGATCGGTTGCCCGAGGCACGGATCGCGCTGACAGCGACATCGATCTTCTGGTCGTCGCGAACGATCTCACACTCGAGCAGCTTTACCGAAGCCTTGCGCAGGCGGAACGAAAGCTTCGTCGGAAGGTGAATCCGACCCTCTACACGATCGACGAGTTCCGGCGCAAGCGCAACGCGCGAAATCCCTTTCTCACGAAAGTACTGGACGGTAACCGAATTCTTTTGATCGGTAACGAAAATGGGATCGACGGAGCTCGATAATCTCGCACGCATCGAAAAACTGAAGCGAGAGCCGTCTGCGAAGGCAGAACTCGAGTCGCTGACGCGCTCGGGCGACGCGCGACTGAAGGATGCCGCCAATACGGCCCTCTCGCTGGAGAGTCGTTTCGATCTCGCGTACAACGCCGCGCACGCTCTCTCACTGGCGGCACTTCGATTTCACGGTTACCGCTCCGACAGCCGCTATCTCGTTTTTCAGACGCTCGTGCATACCGTCAGCCTTTCGGCAGAGCAGTGCCGTGTGCTCGATGATGCTCACCGAAAGCGCAATGCTGTTGAATACGAAGGCATCGTCGATGTAGACGAGCAGCTCGTTGCGGCGGTCATTCGAGTTTCAACCGAGATCTCGAAGCGCGTTCGGAAACTCATCGCGGACATCGGCTGAGGACGCGCGTGGAGTCTGGGAGCCGTCGTACAATCGCACTCATCCCGGCTCGCCCATAGTCATGTACCACCAGAACTACAACCCCACCCACCACGCCGCCCTCTCCACGCTCGCCGCCGCGATCCCCATCCTCGTCCTGCTCTATTTCATCGCCCTCCACCCGCACCGCGACAGCCGAGGCGTGCGGCACCTCGGCATCTCCGCGCCGTTCGCCGCTTTCTACGGCGTCGTCGCCGCGCTGCTCGTGTCGTGTCTCGTCTTCAAGATGCCGGTCGCGGCGGCGATCTCCGCCTTCGCCCTCGGCTCGCTCTCCGGTTTCCTCGGCATCATCTGGATCGTGCTCGCGGCGATGCTGCTCTACACGATGACGGTCATCACCGGGCAGTTCGAGATCGTCAAGGAATCGATCGTCCACATCTCCTTTGACCGCCGGCTGCAAGTGCTGCTGATCGCGTTCTCGTTCGGCGCGATCATCGAAGGGACCTCGGGCTTCGGCACCCCCGTCGCCATCGCCGGCGCCGTGATGGTCGGCCTCGGATACTCGCCCTTCCA
>QHVX01000361.1 GCA_003222375.1 Acidobacteriota bacterium | reverse complement strand
TCTCGAAGCGCGGATGGCGATTCTTCACGATCCGATCCATGGCGTCGCCGCGCAAATCCCTTCAAAAGTCCTGGGAGTCGACTACGTCGGCAACGCGCGGATTCTGCGGCGCAGCCTCGAGAAGCTCGTGACAACTGTCGTCGACACCGTGCGCGGTGACCTCAATCCATCGTTCGGCGGCGTGAATCCCGAGCCGATTCCTGAAAACCTCAATGCCGCACACAACGTCATGTTGACGGGCGAGTACGACGTCGCAATCTGCAACGACGGCGACGCCGACCGGCTGGGCGTGCTCGACGAGCGCGGCGATTTCGTTTCGCCGCACAAGATCCTCTCGCTTCTCACGCTCTATCTCGTTCGCGAGAAAAAGATGCGCGGTGAAATCGTGAAGACTTTTTCGACGACACGGCTGATCGAACGCATCGCCAAAGTCCTCGGTGCTCCGCTGCACGAAACGCCGATCGGCTTCAAATACGTCGCTGACCTGATGTTGACGCGCAATATTTTGATCGGCGGCGAAGAGAGCGGCGGTATCGGATTCGGCTACTTCATTCCCGAGCGCGACGGCATTCTCTCGGGGCTGCTGGTCGCCGAGTGCATCGCACACTTCGGCCTGCCGCTGTCGACCATCGTGGCCCGCATGGAAAACGAATTCGGCGCGCTGCATTACGACCGGCGCGATGTCCACCGGCCGATCGAGCAGTGCGAGCGCCTCATCGCGCGCGTGCGCTCGGGACAGCTCAACGCAGCGTTCGGCATCCGCTTCGACAACCTCGAGGACAAAGATGGTGTGAAGATGAACTTCGCAGACGGAACCTGGATATTGTTCCGCAAGTCGGGCACCGAGCCGATGATCCGGATTTATTGCGAGAGCCCCGAGGCCGAACGCGTCGCGACGATTCTGGGGCGGGCGGTGGAGGAGCTGGATAACTCGTAATCGTCATCCTGAGCGCAGCGAAGGATCTCTGTCGACGAGATCCTTCGCCGTCTGCGCGGCTCAGGATGACGCGGTCCGCGTGTTACGATTCCTCCAAGCGGCGACCCTCTCACGGGCGGCGACTCCTCCAACTATGTCGACACCTGAGCAGTCGCAGCAGATCCGCACGCAGTTCACGCGCGAGAGCATCGTCGAGGACTACCGCGTTGCTTTTCGCAGCCGTCAGGCCAGCCTGATCGGCCGCAAAGAAGTCCTCACCGGCAAGGCGAAGTTCGGCATCTTCGGCGACGGCAAGGAAGTCGCGCAGCTCGCCATGGCGCGCGCCTTCCGCAAAGGCGACTGGCGATCGGGCTACTACCGCGATCAGACATTCATGCTCGCCGCCGGAATGGGGACGCTCGAAGACTTCTTCGGCCAGCTCTACGCCGACTCCGACATCGCGCACGATCCGTGGTCGGCCGGCCGCTCGATGAACGCGCATTTCGCGTCGCGGCTGCTCAATCCCGACGGTTCCTGGAAAAATCAGGCGGACGCCTA
>QHVX01000360.1 GCA_003222375.1 Acidobacteriota bacterium | reverse complement strand
CAGCATCTCGGTATCGAACGAGTTTCAGATCACGAAAGGAAATCTGTCGGAGCTTTTGAAAGGATTTCAGCGAGATCCGAAGCAGAAGCAGGGCTACGACATCTACACCGTCAAAGGTTGGGACTATCCGGCGCTGTGCGAGACCTACATCCATGCCGCCGCGATCGTGCGCATGGAGCACGTGCCGGCGATTTTCCACGTCATCGAGCTCACCCAGCCGCAGGGACATTCCACGTCCGGCAGTCACGAGCGATACAAATCGAAAGAGCGGCTCGACTGGGAGACGGAGTTC
>QHVX01000356.1 GCA_003222375.1 Acidobacteriota bacterium | reverse complement strand
ACATGCAGCAGCGTCTCGGGATGCCCCGCCACGATCTCGAGAACGAATGCGGCCACGAGAAGCCCGGCCGATCGAACCGACGGCTCCTGCGCGATGCGCCGCGTCGCCAGTAACACAAACGGTAGGAGCGTCCACGCGAAACCGACCGGCCACAGGATCAGCAGCGCGATCGGGCCGGAGAACATCCATCCGATCGCGGCGATGATCGCCGCCTCGATCGAAGCGCCTAACTCGCGCGCGAAAAGAAATGCGCCGAGACCAGCGATGAAGAACGCGATCGCGCCGGTGTACGAAAAGCCGACCGCGGCCGGCAGCAGACACGCGATCCACGTGAACGGGCTGTACACCGCCGCCTGCATTCCGGGCGCGAGGATGTCGCCGCAAAACATGAATCGGTTCCAAAGCGGCCACTGGCCTTCCGCGAACGATCGCCGCACGGCCTCGCGCCACGGAATCATCTGAAATGCGATGTCTGCGAGCGTCGGATTGTGCGTCGGAGGGACGTGTAGCGCAGCGCGATAGTCGTAAAGCGGCCGCGTCATGTACGGCATCTCGACCGGCGCGTAGACACGGCCGGTCAGCACCGCGCGGCCCGTGAACACCAGCGGCAATAGCAGAAGCGCGATTGCTGCGCCGCGTGAGATGGGAAGTACGTAACGATCTGCAAGCCACAACAGCACGATCGCTGTCGCGGCGTAGAGGACCGACGTCACTCCACCCACTCAGCGATGAAGAGATTCGTCTCGTGACTGGCAGGATCGGCGCGGTTCGATGCCCACACGATCAGTTTTCCATCGGGGCTGAACATCGGGAAGCCGTCGAAGCCGGGCGCAGTCGTGATGCGTTCGGGTGACCCGCCACTTTTCGAAACAAGCCAGAGATCGAATTCGCGCCCTTTCGGATCGCCGGCATTCGACGAATAGATGATCTTCTTCCCGTCCAGCGTGAAGAATGGACAGAAATTCGCAGCGCCGGTTTGCGTCAACTGGCGCACGTTCGAGCCGTCGGCGTTCATGACGAACAGTTCCATCACCGTCGGCTTGACGAGATGCTGTGCGAGCAGCGAACGATATTCGTCGAGCGCCGCGCCGGTCGGATGAAATCCGCGAAAGACGATCTCAGTGCAATCGGCGTTGTAGAACGCGCCGCCGTCATAGCCGGGTGAATTTGTCAGGCGGCGGACGTTGCCCTTGTTGTCCATTTCGTACAGCTCGAGATCGCCGTCGCGATCGGACGTGAACACGAACTTGCCGCCCTTCGCGCACCATGTCGATTCCGCGTCGTAACCCGCCGTCGTCGTGATGCGATGCGCACTCGAGCCGTCGGGATTCGCTTCGTAAATGTCGTAGGTCGGATAAACCGCCCACATGTACCCGCGCGAACGGTCCGGCGCCGGCGGGCAATCCGTCCCACCCGCCTCGGTCGATGAATAGATGATGCGATCGTCCTTCGGCGGCACGAAGTAGCCGCACGTTGTTCTACCCTTTCCGCTCGACACCCGTTTCGTCTCGCCGGTGCGCAGATCGAGTGTGTACTCCTGATCGCACTGCGCGCCGCGAGGCGTGGCCTGGAAAATCAACCGCGTCCCGTCGGAGCTGAAATACGCCTCGGCGTTCTCACCGCCGAATGTGAGCTGGCGAATATTTTTGAAGTGCTTTTCGCCATCGAAGGTTTTTTCGAACGGTTTGCCGGCTTTGATGGTGAGCGTCGCCGGGGCTCCACGAGTTCCGAGTGTTGCTTTCAGTTTCTTCTGTTCGCCGGCGCGCACCACTGTGACGTCGATCGTCTCGCCTGGCTTGTGGTCCTGCAGCGCGAATGTCATGTCGTACAGATTCTCGATACGCGTTCCGGCCATCTGGATGATGCGATCGCCGCCGCGGATGCCGGCGAGATCCGCCGGCCCGCCCGCCCGCACGTCCGCGAGCAACACTCCGCCGGACGCCGCCTCCATCGCGCGATAGTCGGGGATGGTGCCGAGGTATGCGCCGTAGCCGCGGCTGTCGCCTTCGAGCGCCGGCGCGGCGGCGAGACGCGCATACGTCGGTGTGACCGCGCCGCGGACCAAGCGTTCGACGACATCAGTCGTGAACTCGGTGACTCGCGACGCGCCTTCGTAGTTCAGCGTGTTCCACTTGTCGTCGGGCGTGTGGTAGCGCTCATGCGCGCCGGTGAAGAAGTGAATGACCGGAATTCGCTTCGCGTAGAAGCTCGTCTGATCGGAAGGACCGTAGCCATCGCCGCGAGCCGCCAGGTTGAGATGCGCCGCGACTGCGGCCGGATCGAGCGCCGATCTCCACTGCGGCGCAGTGTCGGCGCCGAGCGCGACGAGCTGATCGTCGCGGAGCATGCCGACCATGTCGAGGTTGACCATCGCGATCACGTGATCGAGAGGCACCGGCGAATGGTCGACAAACCATGACGATCCGCCGAGTCCGGCCTCCTCGGCTGAGAAAAGGACTGCCACAAATGTTCGATGGTTCTTCGCGCTCGCGAAATCGTGCGCGATTTTTCTTGCGGCCAGAAGAACCGCGACCGTGCCCGATGCATTGTCATCCGCGCCGTTGTGGATGGCGTGAACGTTAGGCCGCATCGAGCCCTCACCGCCGTATCCGAGGTG
>QHVX01000033.1 GCA_003222375.1 Acidobacteriota bacterium | reverse complement strand
AATTCCCGACGTCGCGCGCCAGTTGCGCGCCAGCAGCATCGTCGATGGCTCGGTGCAACGCAGCGGTCCGCGCAGTCTCGTGACCGTGCGTGTGTTCGAAGGCAAGACGGGCCAGGAGGTTTGGCGCCAGTCTTACGATCGTTCATTGGATGATCTTTCACTTCCGACCGCGATCGTGCGCACGATCCTCGACCGGCTCGGCGTCACGCTGAGCGATGCGGAGCGGCAGCATCTGGTCGCTGACGTGCAGCAGGAGCGGCGGGTTAAGGCGCGAGAGGCCACCCTGAAGGCGCGATATTACAACCAATTGCGTCCGCCACAACCTGCAAAAGCAAAGGAGCTGCTCGAACAGGCAATCGCGATCGAGCCGACCTACAGCCCGGCGTATTCGCTGCTCTCAATGTCGTACGTCATGGAAGGCATGTTCCGGCAGACCACCTTGCCGATGCAGTTCTACCCAAAAGCCAAAGAGCTCGCGCTCCACGCGATTCAGATCGAGCAGAACGACAACGTTGCTCTCTCTGCGGCGCACAGTGTATTAGCGATGACCAAGCTCCACCACGAATGGGACTGGCAGGGCGCGGAGCAGGAATTCAAGAAGGCGATCGAGCTGAATCCAAGCAGCGCAGCCGCTCACCATTGGTATGCGCACCTCCTTCTGACGCTCGATCGCATGGACGAGTCTCTGGCCGAGAGCGAGAAGGCGGCAGAACTCGATCCCCTCAGCGTGACGTGGGCATCGTGCGTGGGCTGGCATTGTTTGTACGCGCGTCGATACGATCGCGCTGTCTCGCGGTCGCTCGAGGCCGTTGAGATGGATCCGTCGCAGTTCTCAGGCCATTACTATTTAGGTCGCGCTTACCAACAGCGGGGACATCTGCAGGAGGCGATCGCTTCATTCGAACAGGCGGTGGAGTTGTCGAAAGGAGTGCCGGCGGCGATGTCTGGTCTTGCGTACGCTTACGCGTCCGCTGGGCGGAAGCGCGAGGCTGAGGAAATCCTCACGAAGCTGACGAAGCGTAGCGCGGAGCGCTACATCCCCGCTTATGACTTTGCCGTCGTTTATGCCGGCCTGGGCGACAGAGAAAAGGTCTTCGAGTGGCTGGACAAAGCCTACCTCGAGCGCTCGAGCTGGTTGGTGCACGTGAAGTGGGATGAGCGTTTTGAGCGTTACCGCTCCGATCCGCGCTTCACGCATCTCCTGAAGAGAATCGGCGTTCCGGTTTGAGACTCACCGATTCGCATTGTCATCTCACGATGGCCGATGCTGATGCCGCGCTCGCTCGGGCGCGCGAGCAAAACGTGCGCGGATTCATTGTCCCGGCCACGAAGCTCGGCGATGCGCCGCAGGCGCTCACGATCGCGCAGCTCAATCCGGATGTGTGGGCGGCGGTCGGATTTCATCCGCATGAGGCGAGAGACTGCGACGAGGCGGCCTTTCAAAAGATCGAGAAACTTGCCGCCGAGCCTCGCGTTGTCGCGATCGGCGAGATCGGTCTCGACTATCACTACATGCATTCGCCGCGCGAGAAGCAAATCGAGGTCTTCGAAAAGCACATCACGCTCGCGAAGAGCCTCGACAAGCCGATCATCGTGCACAATCGCGAGTCGAACGACGATCTGCTGAAGATCCTGCCGAAAGGCAAGGGCATTCTGCATTCATTCACGGAGTCGTACGAGATCGCGAGCCAGCTCATCGACCGCGGCTACTTCATTTCCTTTTCGGGAATCGTCACATTTCGAAGTGCGGAGACGCTACGCGATTGCGCGCGGCGGCTGCCTCACGATCGCGTTCTGATCGAGACCGACACGCCCTATCTGGCGCCGGTGCCGTTTCGTGGGAAAGACAACGAGCCGGCGTTCGTGGTCAAGATCGCGGAGCTGCTGGCATCGTTGTGGAACGTCTCGCTGGAGAGCGTAGCCGAGGCGACGACGCAAAATTTCGAGCGAGCGTTCGGCGTTAGACTGCCGCCATGACCCCGCCCGACCTTTCGGTCGTCTTCCCGGTTTTCAACGAGGAAGAAAACGTCCCGATCCTTCTCGATGAAATCGCGGCTGCACTGCGTGGGCAACCGTGGTCGTTCGAGATGGTCGCGGTCGACGACGGCTCGGTCGATCGGAGTCTCGCTGTGCTGCGGCAGAACCGCACGAAATATCCAAATCTTCGCGTTCTGACGTTCGAGAAGAACAGCGGGCAGACGGCGGCACTCGACGCCGGGTGGCGCGCGGCAAAAGGCAAATACGTCGTCTCGCTCGACGCCGATCTGCAAAACGATCCGGCTGACATTCCGATGATGATGCGCACACTCGAGGAGAGCGGCGCCGACATGGTCATCGGCGTCCGCGTGAACCGTCAGGATACGTTCGCGCGCAAAATGCAGTCGCGAATCGGCAATGGAGTCCGCAACTGGATCACCGGCGATCGGATTACCGACACGGGCTGTTCGCTCAAGCTCGTGAAACGCGACGCAATCGATCGCATCGCGCTGTACAACGGCATGCATCGGTTTCTCCCGACGCTCGTCCGCATGCGGGGCCGCAAAGTGATCGAAGTGCCGGTCAATCATCGCGCGCGGAAATTCGGAATTTCGAAATATGGCGCGATGGATCGCGCCTTTCGCGGTCTCGCCGACTGCCTGGCGGTCCGCTGGATGTCGAAACGCATGCTGCGTTACAAATTGAAAGACGAAGCATGACGCTCGATCAGGCCTGGCTCGCCTTCGGTCTCCTCGGCCAGCTCATTTTCGGAGCGCGCTTCATCGTGCAGTGGATCGCCTCCGAGAAGAAGCGCGAGAGCCACATCCCGATCGTCTTTTGGTATCTCTCCATCGTCGGAGGAATCATCACGACCGCTTATGCGATTCATAAGCGCGACATCGTCTTCATCATCGGGCAGGGGGCTGGGCTGGTGGTCTACATCCGCAACCTGATGCTCATCTATCGTGCTGAACGAAGAACAACGCCAACGGCTGCTGAGACTCGCGCGAACGTCGATTGAATCGACGCTCGAGGGACGCGCCCCGGAGGTCCGCTCGGACGACTACGACGAGGACCTTCGTCGCCCCGCAGGAGCGTTCGTCACCCTGCGGACCAAGCGCGGCGATCTGCGCGGCTGCATCGGATCGATCCGCGCGATGGAGCCCCTGTACCGAGCTGTCGCGACCAGCGCGGTCTCGGCGGCATTTCGCGATCCTCGATTCTTTCCGGTGCGCAAGGAAGAGATGACGCAGCTCGATCTCGAGATCTCGGTGATGGGACCGATCGAGCCCGTCAGCGACGTGAACGAAATTGAGGTAGGCCGGGACGGTCTGATCATTAGTCGAGGCCGGTTCGCAGGCTTGCTACTGCCACAAGTCGCTGCCGAATATGGCTGGGACCGCCAGACATTCCTTGACCAGACCTGCATGAAGGCCGGATTGCCGCCCGGCGCTTGGCGAGCTCAAGAGACGAGGGTCGAAAAATTTTCGGCTGAGGTCTTCGGCGAGTAAATCGCCCCGTTGCAGGTACTTCGGCACAATTAAACAAGCCCAGCTTTGCCAAATGTGGCATAAGCATACCCCCCACCGCGTTTTCAATGCGACTCAGAGAGTAGCAAATTATTTTCAGCGAAATAACTCGGAGACTATGAAGAAAAACACCCTCGTGGATTCCCTGTCATCTCGCTCTGCGAAGATGCACCGGCGCGCTGAGCGCCACCGCGTCATTCGCGTTTTGGGCGCCCGCGCACTGGCGACAGTGGCACTCGGAACTGCGCTCTCCATCGGCGGCGCGACGGAAGTCCTCCAACACGTCCATTTCCTCGTTCAGAAGGACCTGGATGCCGTCCGCGTGGTCAAGGACGATGGCCGCCACGCGCAGGTCGTGGCAAAGCTGAGTGACGGATTCGCTGCTAACTCCCTGTTCAAGCTCTCCCGCGTTCTTCCCGAACGCGTCGTGACGCAGCGCATCGCCCTTTACGACGACAAGTGGCTGCCGGTCGAAACGACCGAGGTTTCGCAGCCGAAGACGGATCTGTTTCATGTCGAGATGGCGCGAATCAACGCCGCCATTCGCCGCGACTTCCTCCAGAACGCCCTGCCCTTCGGCAGCCTGATTCACGATAAAGCGCAGAAGTACGATGTTGATCCGGCGTTGGTCGCGGCCGTCGTCGAGACGGAGTCGCGCTTCCACCGCACTGCTCGATCGCCTGTCGGCGCTCAGGGGCTGATGCAGCTCATGCCGCGCACCGGCCGTTGGCTCGGGGCGACGAACCTCTACGACGCGGAGCAGAACGTCGACGCCGGCGTGAAATACCTGAAATATCTGCAGGGCCGCTTCGACGGAAACCTGAAGAACGCAATCGCGGCGTACAACGCCGGTGAGGGCAACGTCCAGCGCTACGGCGGCGTGCCTCCGTTTCAGGAAACGCGCTCGTATGTGAAAAAGGTCATGTCGCGCTACCAGCAGCGGAAGAAGCAGTTCCAGCAGCTCGACGGACCTGCCGGAGCGGCTGCGGCAGTCGATGGCGCGGTCACCCTGCGCTGATCAGCCTTATCCGCATGCAGTCTACGCCGAGCGCAAGCGAGGCGTCTCCGGTGGCGCAGCGACTGCAGGAAGTATCGAGAGTGTCGCTGCTCCACCGGAGATCCCTCGCTCCGCTCGGGATAAACTAAGCAGCCGCAACCCGCAAGCTAAAATCAATTCCCATCGGCACTTGACCGTTTTCCGCTGTTGAGCTAACGTTGTGTCGCTCGACAATTTCATGGGAGGGAAGATGGTCAGTGTGCGTCGGGTGGCTCCCATTCTCTTTTTAGCGGTGGCGACTGCCGTGTGGGCCGCGCCTCAAGCGGCGACCAAGACAGACACGCAGGCGCCCGCGACTACCAAGAAAACTGCAAAAGCGCCGGCGAAGACGACGAGCGCGGCTCCGACTCCGGCGCCTACGACGACGAGTCCGGCGACGAAGAAGACGACCGCGAAGGCGATGACAACGCCGGCCCCGGCGCCAGCTCCGAAGTCGACGACTGCGAAGACGACGTCGAAAGCGACGACGAAGGCGGCTACGAAAAAAGAAGCGAAGCCCGCTGCGAAAAAAGCCGCGGAGAAGCCGGCTGCGAAAAAACCTGCGCCGAAGCCTGCCGAAAAAACGGCCGCGAAAGCTGCTCCGAAAAAATCAACGCGCCCGCCGAAGAATCTGCACAAAGTCCGCGATCACTGGACGCCGTACAACCCGCCCGACCCCGCGACGTATCCCGCCGGCGCGAAGACGTACACCATCAAGCCGGGCGACACGTTGTGGGGCCTGGCAACGCAGTTCTACAACAACGGCTACATGTGGCCGCAGCTTTGGGAAGCGAACACCTGGATCACCGATGCGCACTGGATTTATCCCGGTGACGTTCTTCTCGTCGAAGGCGAAATCGCGCAACAGGCCGAAGCCGCTTTAACGACCGGCGCTGCCGGGACGACTGGAACCGCGGGAGGCAGACCCGGCACAACGACTGGTGGCGGCACGCTCGGCGAGACGACCGGCAATCCACTCGGAGGTCAAGTCGTGCGACCGCTCGTCACGGCCGCCGACGCTCTGGGCGGGACGGCAGGACCTGTCCCGCTGGCAGAGGAATCCGACATCTACTGCTACGGCTACATCGGCGATCCGAATGAACCGCTGCCGAATGCAGTCGGCGGTTGGGAAGATGCCGAGTTGCGCTATCAACCGGGGGCGCTCGTTCAATCGATCGACGGATCGGAAGGCGATCTGGCTTACATCAATGGCGGATCGTCGACGGGACTCACTGCCGGCGAGACTTACATCCTGGTCGTGCCGCGCGCACTCATAAAACATCCGACGAATTCCTACAACATCATCGGCCGGCAATATGACTACGTCGGCCAGATGAGAGTTCTCTGTGTCGATGGCCAGCGCTCGCGCGGAATCATCACGCGGTCGTGCGCCGAAGTTCCGGTCGGCGCGCGATTGAAACCGATGCCGCAGCTCCCGATTCCGCTAGCGCGGATCCCGGCCATGCCGGCGTTCTGCGATCCGGCCAGCGGCAAGCGGATGGGGTACATCGTCAGCTCGCAGGGAGGCGACTGGCTGGAGGCGCTCGGCGAGGGCTACCTTGTCATGATCAACCTCGGGCGTGACGACCAGGTGCTGCCCGGCGAGTTTCTCACCGTGTTCCGAAACAATCCTCCGGAGGGTCAGCGCCAGATCCTCGGCGAGCTCGCTGTCCTGACCTCCGAAGCGCACACCGCCACCGCGAAGATCGTGCTGATGCGCTACAACATGCACATCGGGGACGGCGTCGAGATCCGTTAGCGACGTCATCCTGAGCCGCGAAGGCGGCGAAGGATCTCGGCAAAAGAGATCCTTCGCTTCGCTCAGGATGACGAATCACGCGTTTTGATAGAATCGCCCGTCCGGGTCCATAGCTCAGCGGTCAGAGCTACCGGCTCATAACCGGCAGGTCCCAGGTTCGAATCCTGGTGGACCCACCAGGAGCGTGATGCAGCGACTCACTTTGCGAATCAAAAAGCATCCAGCCATCAAGGCGTTCCGCGACCGGAACGCCTTTCGTGTTTTTGGAGGGACTGTTGAATCCGGACGTTGAGAGACTATGGGAATTACAAACCGTCCTGTCGCAGCTCGGCGACCGTGAAAAACAGCTGACCACCAAGCCGGAATCGTTCGCAGCCGTCGATCGGGAATGGCAAACCGCGAACGACGAGATGAGCCGACTCAGACAATCGATCGAACAGGTCTCCAAGGAACACCGGCGCGTCGATGGCGAGCTTTCCGATCACCAGGAGCTGCTCAAGAAATATCAGGGGCAGCTGATGCTGGTGAAGAACCAGCAGCAGTACGCCGCCGCCTGGAAGGAGATCGACTCGACGCGCAAACAGGTGAAGGAGCTGGAAGACGCGGAGCTGAAAGCGATGTCGGACATCGAGTCGCTGCAGAGCGATCTCAATCAGCGCGAGTCGGCAAGCGCCGATTTGAAATCGCGCTGGGACGAGGCGCACGCCGCGTGGCAGCACTCGTTAGGTGATCTGCGGGCGGAAGTCGAGAAGCTGAAGGAGCGTGCGACCTCGATCGAGAGCAAGCTGCCCGACCGGCTCAAACGCGAGTTCTACCAGATCTTCAAGCAGCGCCAGAATGTCGCGGTCGCGCGCGTCGTCAACGACTCTTGCAGCGCGTGCCGCACGCGAATCCGTCCGGCCCTCTTCCAGCAGCTCAAGCGCGGAGAGCTGGTGCGCTGCGAAGGCTGCCATCGCATTCTCTATCTGGAGAGGCCGCAGTCCTGAAGGTGACCGCCTATGTCGATGGCGCGTCGCGCGGCAATCCTGGTCCGGCCGGCTACGGCGTCTACATGACGACCGACTCCGGCGACATCATCGAAGTCTCCGGCTATCTTGGCACCACCACCAACAACGTCGCGGAGTACTCGGGCCTGCTGGAGGCGCTTTCGATCGCGCGCGCAGAAGGCGCGACCGACGTCGAGATCATTTCGGATTCGCTATTGCTGGTGAATCAGATGCTCGGAAAGTTTCGCGTGAAGCACGAGAATCTGATTCCGCTGTATAAGAAAGCCCGAGGCCTCGCGAGTTACTTTCCGAATTTTTCGATCCGGCACACGCTCCGCGCCGGCAACAAAGAGGCCGACCGGCTCGCGAATCTGGCCGTCGATCGCGGCGAAGGGCGCTTTGTGGAGAGGCACCGTGACGATCTCTGAGAATCTGGCAGCGGTCGAGGCGAGGATCCGCGCCGCCTGCGATCGCGCCGGGCGCAAGCGCGGCGACGTGACGCTGGTGGCAGTTTCGAAAACCTTCGGCGCCGATCGCATCGACGAGGCGATCGCCGCCGGCGTCACGCATATCGGCGAGAATCGCGTGCAGGAAGCGCGCGACAAGAAGTCCCAGGTCCGCAACTCCGCGCGGTGGCATCTCATCGGCCATCTGCAGTCGAACAAAGCGAAGGATGCCGTCGGCATCTTCGATGTCATCGAAACCGTCGACTCCGTCGATCTGGCGCAGAAGATCGCGCGGGCCTCCGAGACGGCGCGGGACGTGCTGCTGCAGGTCAACGTCGGCGATGAGCCACAGAAGAGCGGTGTCGAGCCCCGAGATGTAAATAATATAGTCCAACAAATTCGTACTATTAATAATATACAATTAATCGGCCTGATGGCGATTCCGCCCATCGGCGACGCCCGCAAGCACTTCCGCCGGCTGCGCGAAATTCGCGATCAGGTCGGACTGAAACATCTGTCGATGGGGATGAGCGAAGACTTCGAGATCGCGATCGAAGAAGGGTCGACGTTGGTACGCATCGGGCGCGCGATTTTTGGGCCACGCGGATGAGCACGCGACTCCTGCTGGTGCTGTATCAGACCATCTGGTGGATCCTGGAGGTCATCCAGTGGGTGGTGGTGGTGTGGGTCATCATTTCGTGGATCCTCTTTTTTGCGTCGCAAACCTCGTTTCGATGGCGCAACCGCACCGCCTACAGCATCCTCAATCAACTGAATGAGATCTTCGGCCGGATGGCCTGGCCATTCCTGAGGCCGTTCCGGCGGCTGCTGCCGCCACATAAGACCGCCGGCATCGACTGGTCGCCGCTGCTGCTGCTTTTGGCGATTTTCATCATCCGGCAACTCGTCGGGCTTATACTTTTTCCAAGGTAAAGTGCCGGGAGGGCGTCGATGCCGAACCTCACACCGCTCGAAATCCAAAAACAAATCTTCGCGCGCAAACTGAAGGGATTCGATCCCGACGAAGTCCGCGCCTATCTGCAGATGGTTGCAGAAGAGATCGAGATCCTCATCCGGGATGTCGATCGGCTTTCGCGCGAGAACCTCATGCTGCGCGAGGACCTCGACGATCACAATCAGCGCGAGCGCATTCTCAAGGACACGCTGCTGTCGGCGCAGAAGGTCTCCGAAGACGTGAAGATGAATGCGCGCAAGGAAGCGGAGCTGATCGTCAAGGATGCCGAGCTCCTGTCGGAGCGGCTCGTGTCGCAGGCCATGAGCCGCGTGGCCGATCTCGAAAAGACGATTCAGGATCTGAAGGTCGAGCGGCGCTCGGCGCGCAACAAGCTGCAGGCGTCCGTTGACACGGTCCAGCAGCTCCTGATGCTCGATGCCGAGCAGGAAGCGAATGAGCTTCCGATCACGTCGATGTATCGCGCCAAGAGTGAGTAGCGCTCTACTCATTCGCAATCTCTCGCAAATTGCCACACCCATCGGCCGGGCCGGCCTCCGCGGCGCGGCGATGCGAAAAATCGCCGTCCATGAAAAATCGGTCATCGTGGTGCGCGATGGGCGGATCGATTACGTCGGGCCGGAGCGCCGCACCGATTTTCCGATCCCCGAGGATTTCGACGCCAAGCGGGGGACGGCGGTTCCGGGCTTCGTCGACTCGCACACCCATCTGCCGTGGGCCGGTTTCCGCGAATCGGAATTCAATCGGCGACTGCAGGGCGAATCGTACGAAGAGATCGCTGCGTCGGACGGCGGCATCGCATCGACGGTGCGCGCGACTCGGGCGGCGACCGAACAGCAGCTGGTCGATAACGTTCTGCAGCGTGCGCAGACGATGTCGCGTCATGGCACGACCACGGCCGAGGCGAAGAGCGGATACGGACTCAATGTCGTGGACGAGATCAAACAGCTCCGCGCCATCCGCGCGGCAAACGAAAACTCACCCGTGCGACTCGTGCCGACATGTCTTGCTGCTCACGACTTTCCGCCGGAGAGCCGCGGTACGGCGTATGTCGATCAAATCGTCGACGAGATTCTGCCGGCGGTCTCCCGCGAAAAATTGGCGGTCTTCTGCGATGCCTTCGTCGAGCGCAGCGCATTCAGCCGCGAACAGGGCGAACGCGTCCTCCGCGCCGGCCTGGCCCTCGGTCTCCGTCCTCGCCTTCACGCTGACGAATTCAGCGACAGCGATGGCGCCGCGCTCGCCGCGACGCTCGAGGCGGCGTCTGCGGACCACCTGATGCATATTTCTGAAAAAGGAATCGCTGCGCTCGCGAAATCGAACACCGTCGCGAACTTGCTGCCCGCGACGAGCTTCTTTCTAATGTCGCAACGTTACGCGCCGGCGCGCGCACTCATCGATGCCGGCGCGATCGTGTCGCTGTCGACCGACTGCAACCCGGGATCGTCGATGACCGAGTCGATGAGCATGGTCATGCAGCTCGCCACGCTGCAGATGAAGATGACAGTCGAAGAATCGTTGACTGCTGCGACACTGAATGGCGCGGCATCGCTGGGTCTCGCGTACGAGACTGGCTCGATCGAAGCGGGCAAGCGCGCCGACATCGTCCTCCTCGACGCGCCGAACTATCTGCACCTCGTCTATCACTTCGGCGTCAATCTCGTGCGCGACGTCTTTCGCGACGGCACTATTGTGGCCAGATCGCGGTGACGTCGTTCGCCGACGTCGTCACGGTCGCAAAAGCCCAGAAACGAAGGCCGGACGTCAGCGGCTCGACGTCGATGTTGAAATTGAATCCGGTCATTGCGGCTGCCGGGTTCCGACTCGCGTCAGCACGTGCAATGTGACGGTGCGGGAGTCGATCGCCGCTGACGACGACCACGGCCGAATCGACACTCGGACCTGCGCGCCGTCGTTGGAGTCGGGATCGTAAACGCGAACGCGCGCGCGATTGCCGGCTCCCACCGCGACATCGAGCAGCGTGACCGTCGAAGTCCGAAAGTCGCGCTCGCGAACGATCGGAATCGCGGTACCGACTCCAATGAGGGGATTACGCGGAATGGCTGCGATTTCCAGCCGCATCACGAGCTTGTCCGCTTCATCGGCCGGTGCCATCAACAGCAGACCGCCCGGTGCCGTCGTCGGCACCAGGAATCCAAGTTGACCAGCCGGAATCGTATCCACGAAGCATCCCTCGGGAATTGGACACTGCGTGGTGAATGTCGTCCCGGGGCTTCGAAAGCCCTGCGACATTTTGTTTTCGATGACGAGCGCCGTGCGCCACAACGTTCCCGCCCCCGGGCCGTTGTAATAAACCGGGATCAGGATTTTTTGATCGGCAGCTTCAGCGCTTGTTGCGATCAGCAGCAGCAGGAGAAGTTTTCTCATAAAAGGCGCAGATCTTCTCATACACCTTCGCGCCTATCGAGCTCTTCGCCTCGAACGTGCAGCCGCCGATGTGCGGCGTGAGGATGAGGCGGGGATCGTCTGGAAATCTGGTAACGGGCGGCTCGGGATCGAAGACGTCGAGTGCAAGTCCCGTCAGGTGACTCGATCGGAGGGATTCCAGCGCCGCGGCCTGATCGAGCACTTCACCGCGTGCGGCGTTGATGAGAATCGCGCCGCGCGGCACTGATGCCAGTTGCGACTTTCCGATCATCCGTCGCGTTTCCGGCGTCAGCGGAACGTGCAACGTCACGATGTCGCTCGACCGCAACAATTCGTCGAGCGATTTCACGCGGATTGCACCGCGCTCTATGAAATCGGCATCGGTGATGTACGGATCGACCGCGGACACACGCATGCCGAAGACGCTTGCGAGTCGCGCCACGCGTCGGCCGACCTCGCCGAGTCCGACGATGCCGAGGCGATGATGGCGGAGCTCGTGGCGGGTGGCACAGTCGTCACGATTCCAGACGCCGCGCACCAGCTCCTGCGTGTACGCAGGAACGGTTCGCGTGAGCATGATCATCACCCCGATGACCAGCTCCGCGACGGCGTCGGCGTTCGCCCCCGGCAAATTCAGAATCGCAATTCCGCGATCGCGCGCTGCCGCATGATCGATGTTGTCGGTACCGCTCGTCCCTTGCGCAATCAGCTCGAGCCGGCCAGCGGCCTCGATCACGCGGCGTGTCACGCGATTGAATGAGCGTGTGACCAGCACCTCGCACTCGCCGACGATCGCCATCAGCTCCTCTTCGGTCCGCACCGGACGATCGATGATTTCGAAACGCCGGTCGGCGGCTGCGCGCTCATGCAGCGAGCGATCGACGTCGGCGGCGATGAGGATCTTCTTCGGCACGCTTTCAGTCTAAACTCAGGCCGCTTGCGTCCGCTCCGCAAACATCGGGTCGCGCTCATCGCGCTGGCGGTCTACCACTTCGCTTTTTTCTTTCCGACGCTGTTCATGCATCGCATCGTCTCGCCCAACGATGTTTTCTACAACTTCGATCCGTGGTCGACAGTGCGATCGGTGGAAGTGCAGAACTCGCTGCTCAACGATCCGCCGACGTCGTATTTCACTTTGATGTCGCTGCTGAAACACGATTGGCGCGCATTTCACTGGAACCCATATGTCGCTAGCGGAATCCCGGGTTTCGGATCATCGGCCTCCGCGGTTTTGTCGCCTTTCATCCTGCTACCGACGCTCGCGCTCCCACTCGGGTGGGTCTACACCGGAATCATTTTTCTGAAACTGAACGTCGCGTTCTGGTTTACCTACCTCTGGCTTCGCGAAGAGCGCCTCGGCAAAGGGGCGGCGGCCGTCGGCGCGATTCTTTTCGCAGCTTCGGGAGCAATCGCCGTGCGATGGCTGTGGCAGACGACGAACGCGGCCGCGTTGTATCCGGCGCTGCTGTGGATTGTCAGGCGGAAGCGCACGCCGTTCTGGGTCATCGCGCTGATCGCGATCGCATATGCGCTGGCGGGGTTTCCCGCGTCGATGGCGTACGGCGCGTGGCTGGCGGTGATTTACGCGTTCGTCCGACCGCGTTGGAAGCCGATCGCGACCGCAAGCATTGCGGCGGCGCTTGCCCTTTTGATCGCCGCTCCTTCGCTCGTTCCATTTGTGCAATTCGTCCGCCGCAGCGGCTATCTGGAATCGCGATCGAACGCTGCGCTCGAGCATGCGTTCCCGATCCGGCATTTCGCGAGCTTCGTGAGTCCCGATCGCCTCGGCAACCCGGCCTATCACAACTGGAACGGCGACCGAACCTTCGGGATCCTCAACAACTATGTTGAGTCGACCGTCTACCTCGGATTGATCGCAATACCGCTCGCCATCATTGCGATTGCAAATCGCCGCGCGCGCTCACGATGGTTCTGGCTGGCAGTCGCCGCGGTCGCGCTGGCGTGCATGTTCGGAGTGCGACCGGTCATGCACGTCGTCGGAGCCTTGCCGGGATTCAAATATTCGCCCTTGACGCGACTGCAGATCGTGCTGCCGCTCGCGACGGCATATTTGTCGGCGGCCGGCTGCGCACTCCTGGCGCGACGCTGGCGTTTGCTCGTTCCATCCGCGCTCGCGATCATCGTGGCGGGCGACCTCGCGGTATTCGCCGGGAGGTTTTATCCCTATCTCGAACCTGCAATTGCGACTCCGCCCTCCACGCCCCTCATCGCATTCCTGCAATCGCAACCGAAGCCGTTTCGCATCGCTCCATTTTTCATCACGCTCTGGCCTAACACCTCCGAGCTCTACCAGCTCGAAGACGTGCGGAGTCACTTTTCATCGGAGGCAAAGTATCGTCGTCTGCTCAGTCGCATCGATCCGACGTCGTTCACGAACAACTCCACCGTCATCGGATTTAACAGCCTCAAATTCGATTTCGCCGATCCGCTGGCCTCGTTGCTCGGCGTACGCTACTACGTCGAGAAGCGCGACATCGACATCATCAAGTGGACGACGTTTCGAAACACGGTGCTGGCCGGAAAACCGACGACAATTCTTCCCGGCACTCTTCTCCAACAATCGATCCGGATCGACGGCGGCCCGTTTTACGCCATCGAGCTGCCGATCAGCATCGAGCAGGAAATCGGACCGAACCCTCGGATCGTGGTCACGCTGCGCCGCGGAAACACCGTTCTGTACGGTCGCGCGTTCACGCCGTCCGACATCAACGTCATGAACAAGATGTACGTGCCGGTGCGTCCTTTCACGCGCGCCGGCGACACACTCACGCTTCGCGTGGAGTCGATCGGAATCCGGGGTGAGATCGTGATCTACGGACGCGTGACCGTGCCGGTGATCTTCGATCGCGAGCTGCCCGATGCGCGCGTTTTTCGTAACGCCGGCGAGCTGCCGCGTTTCTGGTCGGTGTCGCGACTGCGAAAGATGACCGAAGACGATTTTCTGCGCACGAAGAACATGGATTTTTCGCAGGAGGCGATGGTGACGGACGGCGCCGCGGTTGGTTTGCAGGGCGATGTAAAACTTCTGAGCTATGCCGAGGACCAACAGAAAATCGAGGTCGATGGCCCGACGTTCCTCGCATCGTCGGAGAAACTGACGCCCGAGCTGCGCGTGACGATCGACGGCCGTGAAGCGAAGCCGCTGGAGATCAACATGCTCTTCGCGGGCGTGAGGGTGCCGGCGGGTAAACATGAGGTGATTTATTCGCGGCGGATCGGGCGGGGGTGGTGGTGGGTGGCCGCGATTGCAGTCATTGCTTCCGTTGCACTGTCCGTCATCGATCTGAAGTTTATCCCGAGCGAAGCGAGGGATCTCCGGCGGCGCAGCTAGATGTTGGCTTTGCAACGGCATCGCTGCTCCACCGGAGATCCCTCGCCGTCTTCGCGGCTCGGGATAAACTTTTAACGTCGTGCGACGACGATGATCTGGTAGGCGAACAGCCCGCGCCAGATGCGGGTCACGATCGTGAGAATGCGTTCGCACAGGCGCAGGAAAAATTCCGGGGCGCGCGGCACGATCAAGCGAACAGGCACCGACGAGCCGCGGATCGCCACGATGCGAAATCCTGCGCTCTCGATTTCCCGCTTGATCGCGCGCATCGTGTAGAAGCGGAGGTGCGATGAGTCGAGAATGCCGCGCTCGCGATATTCAAAAATTCCGAACAGCAGTCCGATGCGCACCGTCACATTGGCGATGTTCGGCACGGAGATGAAGACGTGCCCCTCCGGCGCCAGCGCCTCGCGAACGCACTGCATCAGTGATCGCGGATCGCGAAGGTGTTCGAGAATGTCGGCGAGGACAATGGCCTCCGCGCTGGTCGGGAGCCGCCGGATCGATTCGAGATCGGCGATCACGGCCTGATCGAAGTGCCGTCGCAGATCGCCGATGCGGTCGACGTCGAATTCGAATCCGATCGTGCGCTTGAATCTGCGCCGCAAGGCTTCGCCGAGCTCTCCGCCGGCAGCGCCCAGATCGAGCAGCGTGTTGGCGCCGTTGGAGAAGCGACTGATGAGATCAATGAGAATGCGGTGACTGCTGCCTTCGAAGTCTTTGAACGTGTAGACGTTCGGCATCAGTACTCCGACCACGGCTTGCCGTTGGAGTCAGTGCCGGGAGCGCTGCTGCGAATATCGACGATGCCGCTCTGCACCAGCGGCAGTGCCTTTCGAAATTCATCGAGCCGGACAGGCGCCTCGGTCACCACGCGCCAATCGGGCGCGCGCGTCACGGGGTCGTTCGGGATCACGCGGAGATAGTGCGCTTCGACGAGCCCTTTGAGGGATACCGGCGGACGCTTTTTGTCGACACGAAAGTCGTGAATCGCCTTGCGCATCTCCGCCAGATCCTGCTTCATCACGGCCTCGATCGCCGGATGCGGCCGTCCGCACGCGGCGACGATTGCAATCGCGGCAGCGAAAGCGGCGGCTCGCCTCACTACGTGATGCCGACCTCGCTGTTGTCGCCGAGCATGAATCGATACGCGGCCGGTTTGCGATGCGTGCGCGTGATCTTTACATTCTTGCCGATCAGGCTCGCTTCGATGCGGCCTTCGACGGAGGAGATCATCGAATTCTCCAGCACGATCGAATTCTCGATTTCGCAGTTCTCCAGAACGCAGCCGTTGCCGATCGATGTATACGGCCCGACATACGCGTGCGTGACCCGCGCGCCCGCGCCGATGATTGACGGCCCGCGCACGACGGAGTCGACGATCTGCGCTCCATCCTCGACGACGACTTTTCCTTCGATCGAAGTCGTTCCTTCGATCTTGCCGCGCACGATGCGATCGAACGTGTCGAGCACCGTGCGATTCGCCTCCAGCATGTCCTCGATCTTGCCGGTGTCCTTCCACCAACCGTTCACGATATGCGGATGCACCGTGAATTTGTGATCGAGGAGCCATTGGATGGCATCGGTGATTTCGAGCTCGCCGCGCTTCGACGGCTTGATCGCCTTGGCGGCGTCGAAAATGTTTTCGTCGAACATGTAGACGCCCACCAGCGCGAGATCGGATTTCGGCTGCGCAGGCTTCTCGGTGAGCTTGACCACGCGTCCCTCCGACGACAGCTCCGCGACGCCAAACTGCGACGGATTGGGCACCTTCGTGAGAAGAATCTCGCTGTTGCAGTCGAGCGAGCGATATTCCTGCACCAGCGGAGTGATTCCGTGCTGCAGCAGGTTGTCGCCGAGGTACATGACAAACGGGCAGTCGCGCAGGAAGGACTCGGCGG
>QHVX01000364.1 GCA_003222375.1 Acidobacteriota bacterium | reverse complement strand
CGGCCACGAAATGGATCGCCTACGCCTGGCTCGGCACCTTTCTGCTGATGCTCACGTTTCTCATCATCGGCTCGTCGCTGCATCCGCCGACGCCGAAGGATCTTGCCAGGGTGCCGTTCTATTCGCTCTTCACGCTGCACGCGATCCTTCTCGTCTTCCTGATCGGATGGTGGCTGCTGACGCGACGGCCGCCCGTCGAAGTCTTTCTCAACATTCCTCGGCAACACCTGGGCGAAGCGGTGATGACAGGCTTTGCAGTCGGCGTCGGCGGCTGGATCGTCACGCTGATGCTGGCCCTGGCCGTCGCGCTGATCCTTCAGGCTGTCGGGATGATTCCAAAAACAAATCCGCAGCCCTCGCCGATGATCGGATGGATGGCGGCCCTTCCGCTCTGGAAGAAGGGCACGATCGTTTTCTCGGCGATGACGGTCGAGGAGGCGTTTTTCCGCGGCTGGCTGCAGAAAAGAGTCGGCTTGATTCTGTCGACGCTTTTGTTCGCCCTCGCCCACTCCGGCCTCGGCCAGCCGCTGCTGCTCATCGGAGTCAGCATCATCTCGCTGATCATCGGCTTCACGTTTTATCGGACGAAGAATCTGATTCCGGGGATGATCGCGCATGGGATTTTTGACGCCGTGCAGCTCTTCGTTCTGATCCCGATCGTTTTCAAGATGACCGGCCTGGGCGGATGAGCGGTCGTCATCCTGACCCTGAGCGCAGCGAAGGGGAAGGATCTCCTCGGCGAGATCCTTCGCAGTCTTCGCGGCTCAGGATGACACGCGAAGATCTCTCGGCCGCGCTGCTGCTCGTCGCCATCACCATCTTCCTCTTCGCCGACGTCCTTTTCCTCGGAAACAACTTCTGGTTTCGCGATCTGTTCGCCTATCACTTTCCGATGAAGGCCGTTGTGCGTGACACGATCGCGCGCGGCGAGTTTCCGTGGTGGAACCCGTGGTGGGGCGGCGGACAGCCGATGATCGCGAACCCGGCCTATGAGATTTTCTATCCGCCGCAGTGGCTGATCTTCGTCGGGTCGTACCCGTTCGGCTTCGCGCTGCACATCGTGGCGCATGTCGCGATCGCGCTGGTCGGTATGTATGCATTTCTGCGATCGATTCCGCTGGGCGTCGGCGCAGCGCTGTTCGGCGCGCTGTCGTTCGGCCTGAGCGGATTTTTCTTCGGAACGATGACGAATCTGCCGACGTTCTTCGTCTGGGCCTGGGCG
The DNA here is from genome assembly GCA_003222375.1 of Acidobacteriota bacterium. Taxonomy (GTDB): domain Bacteria; phylum Acidobacteriota; class Thermoanaerobaculia; order Gp7-AA8; family Gp7-AA8; genus Gp7-AA10. Next base: position 3,895 of record QHVX01000364.1, on the reverse strand, counting down.
GGCGTGGTGGGCTGGGCGGTATTGCGATTGATTCGCGGTGGCGGAATCGCGGCGGCGGCGCTGGCGCTCGCGATGCCGATGCTGGTCTTCGAGCCGATGGCGCTCGCGCAAATGTTGGCGCTGGTCATCGCCGGCGCGGCCTATGTCGATCGACGGTCGCTGCCGCGCGTTTTCGCTGCGATCGGGCTGGCAATCGCGATCAGCGCGGTGGTCATCATTCCGGCGATCGATCACACCCACGACTCGATCCGTTCGCGCGGCTTCTCGCACGATCTCGCGATCGACTACAGCATGCCGGCCGCGCGGCCGATTGAGTTGATAGCTCCGCGCATCTTTGGCGTCCTCCCCGACATTCGCACATGGTGGGGCTATCGATTTTTTGGGGTTCGAGGCACGCCGTACTTCATGAGCATCTACTGCGGCGTGGCGGTCGCGATTCTGGCGATCGCTGCATTCGTGAAGCGGATGCGCGGATGGGGACTCGTCCTCGGAATTGGTGCGATTTCGTATCTGCTCGCGCTTGGATCGCCGCTCTTCGATTGGGTGTGGGCGGCCAGCCGGCATTCGATCCGCTATCCGGAGAAATTCATCGGCGCCGCGCTCGTGACGTTGATCGTTTTTGCGGCGACAGCCCTCGATCGGATCTCCGAATTACGGCGGATCACAGTCATCGTTGCCGTCGTCGTGGCAGCAGTGCTTTGGCTCCTTGCTCCGCTGATGTCCATCAGCTTCAGTAGCTTCTGGCGCGCGCCCGGCGAGCTGGCCTCTCTCGCTCGCGGAACGCTGATCTTCTCCGCCTGCATCGCCACGATGTGGGCGATCGTCTTCTGGAAATTCGGCGTGTCCAGAATCTACGCGCTGATCGGCGTCCTGCTTCTGCTGATCGATTTCGGTTCGCTGTCGAACGAAATTCTCCCGCGGATGCCGCGGCGGTTCTTCACGCCGCCGCCAGTCGCGCTGCAGCTCGAGCCGGGATCGACGATCTTTCACCGCGGCGCATGGACGCAGGAGAAGCTGGCGCGACAGTTCGAGCGTGCGAACCAGCCGCTCGCGATGCGCGACGGACTGCGCGGCTACACGCCGGCGCTGTGGGGATTTCGGAGCGCGCTCACGGATCTGCTGCCGACGTACGACCTGCTCAACACGATGCTGAAGCGCGGCAATGCCGGCGATCCGCATTGGAGCGAGCCGTTCGTCAGGATCTCGAATGTTCGCGAGATTCTCGATTACACACCAACTTCCCTCAGCGTCACGCGAGTCCCAAACAACGGCCGCTACTGGTTCGCAAAAAAGACCGGAAGGGTCCTGCACGTCACCGAGACCTCGAGCAGCGTCACATTAGACGTCGATGTGACAGAAACATCACTATTAATCATCACTATTACTCGTCACAAATATTGGCGGGCGACGATCGATGGCCAGCCGGCGCAGTTGATGCCGGCGAACATCGCCTATCAGTCGCTGAGCGTGCCGCCAGGCCGGCATCGCGTCGAGATTCGCTATCGCAATCCGCTGGTCGGATGGGGCGCGGCGATCACGGCCATCGGCCTCATTGCTCTGATACCACGACGCCGTCGCCCTCGAAGCGAATCTTGAACCCGCTGTCGCCCGCACTTTCGATCATGATGTTTTCGAGCGATTTGTCGTCGACGACTGTCGACATCAGATTGCCCGTCCAGGCCACCAGCGCCGTCGATGAGATCGACAGCGGCAGATCGCGGGTCACACGCAGCGTCAGCGGCTCGATGTCGGTTGAAATCGCGAGCGATCCCTTCCCGAAAATTTTCAGAGTGTCGATCTTGCGCTGGTACGCGCTGTCGTAGATCGGCTCGACGCGATAGGTCAGCGTCTCCTCCAGCGCCAGCAGGTTGCTCCCCTCGACGTAGACGAACTCTTCGCTCAGGTCGAGCAGAAACGCTTTGCGCCCTTTCTCGTAGATGAAAATCTTTCCCTGCCCCGAGGCCTTCACCAGCGTCTGCGCGGTGGTGCCCAGCAGACCGGACTCGGCGGTGAATTTCAGATTCCCGGAGTAGCTCGAGACTGTTCCTTTCTTCACGTAGACGCTGTTCGCAAAGTTGATCTCGAGAAATCCGTTCTCGTGAAGCACGAACGTTCGCGATGCGCCTTCGACTTTTCGGCCGCGTCCGAGGTCGATGTGTTTTTCTTCGATGAGACTGGTGTTGTCGACTGCCTCCTGCAGCTTGCGCGCGGCCTGGGCTGCCACGTTGCCGGGCTGCGTCGTCAGCGCCGGCTGCGGCTGCGTCGTCCGTGGCGCCTGCACGGCCAGGATTTTCTCGGTGGTCGCTTTCGACGGATCGGGAAGCGTCTGGCGCGATGGCGGTCGCATTTCGATTTCCACCTCGCGCAGCAATTTGTCGGCGCCCGCAAACCGGAGATGATCCATCGCCAGTCCGAGTTTCTTGCGCTGTCGGTACAGCAGACCGAGATAGAGATGCGATTTCGCGTAGTTAGGCCGCAGCTCCACCGCGCGAAGAAGGTGCTGCTCCGCTTCGTCGAGTTTGCCCTGCTTGAAAAGAATCAACCCGAGGTTCGAATGCAGGATGAAGACGTTCGGATTTTCCTTCGCCAGGCGCCGGTAGATAACCTCGGCCTCCGGAAAAGCGTTGGTCTTGAAGTACACCAGTCCGAGCAGGTTCAGGACGTCGGGATCATCCGGCCGCAGCTTCTGTGCGCTCTCCAGCTCCCTTCGGGCCTCGGCATAACGTCCTTCCTGAAATCCCTCGCGCCCGCGGTTGTAGTGCAGCAGGAAAACGCCCTGGTCAAAAGGCGCAGTGAGATTCACTGCCGGATCGAAATCAGGCATGAGGACGGGATTGTATTTCAGTGCGTGCCGAGATCGCGCATGCCGGCAGTCGCGGCGACCGGCTGCAAAAGCTCGGAGCGGAATCCGCCGCCGAGCTTCCGCTGTCCGCGGCCGGCCGGAAACCACGTGGCCTGACCGTAAGGCGTGCCGTAATACACCGTCAGCGCGCGCTTCACATATGTCATCGTCTCATCGTAAGGCGGAATGCCGGCGTATTTGAAGACTGCGTTCTCGCCGGCGTTGTACGCGGCCAGCGAGCGCGGCAAATCCTTCGGGAACAGCTTCAGGAGGTCGGCGAGATAGTGCACGCCGCCGTGAATGTTCTCATTGGGATCGAAGATGTGCTGCACGCCGTACTGCTTCGCCGTGTCCGGCATGAGCTGCATCAGACCGCGCGCGCCGCGCCGCGACACGCACTTCGGATCGAACGACGATTCGACCTGAATGACAGCGCGCACGAGAACAGGATCGACATCGTAGCGGTCGCTGTAAAAGTCGATGAGGCGGTCGTATTTCGACTTTTTGTTGCGCTGCTTCGCCAGCCAGAGGTAATTGCCGCTGTGTCGGCCACCACCGGCGCCGACGTTCGAGATGATCTTTTTCCCGTCGCCGCGAACGGTGAGCTGCACCTGCGCGGCCGCAGGAAGCGCGATGAGCAGGGCAACGCCGGCGGCGGTGAAGCGCATTGGACTTTCGAAGATGTTAGCACGATGTGGGACGGGCTTTAGCCCGTCGGTCGGGCTGAAGCCCGACCCACATTAGAGTGGAAAGCATTGATGGCCAAGCACTATCAGCGCGACGTCGATCGGTGGAAGGCTTCGACGCCATTTTTAGGATAGAATTGCGGAACTCACAAATCGACGTGCAGTATGGATGGCCTTCTTCGCTCGCTCATCAAGTGTGTTCGCCGACGGATCCGCGAGGACCAGGAAATCACTGTTGAAGCAGTGACCCAGGAGCTCGGCTACACACGGCAGTATGTCTCCGGACGCTTTCATCGCGTCACCGGTCGGCTGCTCAGCCATTTTTTGAAAGAGAAACGCCTCGAGAAGGCGGCGCGTTTGCTGAAAG
>QHVX01000365.1 GCA_003222375.1 Acidobacteriota bacterium | reverse complement strand
ACGTTGCGGCCGGTTTGCCGAAAAACGTTTGCGACGCGCGATCGACGGCGGCATCGAGCCACGACTCGCTTTTGGGCGTCTGCCATCCGGTCGCACCTCTTTCGCAATCGAGCCTGACGCGCGCGCCGTAGGGCGGATCGGATTCGAACAGCGTTTTCAATTTGCGATCGATGTTGGCGGCGTCGAGACTCGGCGGAAGTCGAATCGATAACTTGAGCGCCGTCATCGGCCGCAGAACGTTGCCGCCCTGAACGAGATCGGGAAGGCCCGCTTGACCCGTGATCGACAGAGTCGGCCGCCAGGTCCGATTCAGCAAAAGCTCGACGGGATCGTCGCTCACCGGCTTCATCCCCGGCGCCCACGGGAACTGGTCGAACACGGCGGCACCCAGGACTTTGGCAGTCGCCCGCGTTTGATCAACGCGATGTTTCGGAATCTCGATGTTCAGCCAATCGGGAATGATGCGACCGGTTTTCGAGTCTTCGAGCCGATCGAGAAGGATCCGCAGAATTCGAAAACTCGACGGGACGATGCCGCTGCCGTCGCCGGAGTGCACGCCTTCGGTGAGGACTTCGACAACGAGATTGCCGATGATCGATCCGCGCAGTGACGTCGTCATCCAGAGCTGGTCGTAGTTGCCGCAGCCGCTGTCGAGGCAGATGACCAGGCTCGGTGTGCCGATGCGCTTGCTGAGCAGCTCGATGTACGCCGGAAGATCGGGCGATCCGCTCTCTTCGCAACATTCAATGATGATGACGATGCGCGAATGTTTGGTTTTCTGCTGCTGCACGGAGCGCACTGCCGACACGGCAGCGAACACCGCGTAGCCGTCGTCGGCGCCGCCGCGTCCGTACAACTTTCCGTCTCGCCGGACCGGTGTCCACGGTCCCAGCCCAGCCTCCCACCCGGTCATGGCCGGCTGCTTGTCGAGGTGGCCGTACATCAGAATGGTTGAGGACGGATCGCCCTCGACCTCGATGAAAAGGAGCGGCGTCCGCCCTTCGATCTCATGGACCTCCGCTTGGAAACCCTGCTGCTCGACCCACTCGCGGGCGAGCGTAACCGCCTGATGCATGAAGCCGTTACGCTTCCATTCGGGATCGAAAAACGGGCTCTGATTGGGGATGCGGATGTAACGCTCGAGGGTCGGGAGGGCGGAATTGCTCCAGACATCATTAATGGAAGCGGAAAGTTGCCTGGGGTCCATGCGGGGCGGGGAGCATATCCGTCCCGACTGCCTTTATGAAGGATTTTCGTCTTTTTGCATTTTTCATGATATGGTGCCGGGGCCAGATCCATAATTAACGCACGTGTCGGATCCGAACGTACTCGAAGTGAACCCGGGCGTTCCGGAGGTCGCGATGGAGAGCTCTGTCCTCACGCAGCCTCCTGACGTGGGGATGCTCTACGAGCAGTATCGCGATCTATTGATGCACGTCGCGTGTCGCAAGTTCCGCGTTCCCGATGCCGACGGCGAAAATCTCATGCAGGAAGTTTTTCTGGCCTACATGCAGACCGAAGCGAAGGTCGAGAACACGAAGGCCTGGCTGGTGGCCGCGATGTGCAATGCGTCGCGTCACTACTGGCGGACGCAGGCGCGCACCGAATCGCTGCCGGAAAACATCGGGGATCACAGCGATCCGGTCACGCACGGACTGGCGGATCGCTTCGCGATCATGCTCACGCTGCGACAGGCGCTCAGGTATCTGCAGCCGCGCTGCCGCGAGACTTTGTATCTGCACTATTTCGAAGGGCGCTCGGCGGTGGATGTCGCGCGCGAGCTCGACACCACGAATCGATACGCCGAGAAGTTGATTCACAACTGTCTGAAGCGCGTCCGTGAAATCTATTTCAGCATTACATCGGTGAAGCGGCCGTCATGATCATCGAACAGCACTACGACGAAGAAGTGCTCATCGGCCTGCTGGAAGAGCCGGAGCGCGACTCGCACGTCCCGGGCTGCGACACGTGCGCCGGGACACTCGAGTCGCTGCGTGATCTGACCGGCGCGCTGCGCGATGACAGCGTGTGGGACGAGCGGCAGGTGTCGGATAAGCCGTCGGCGAAGACGACCAACATGCTGCGCGCCTTCGCCGAACGGACGAAAGCCGAGGACGCCGCCGCCGGCCTGATCGTGGCGAAACTCCTGGCCGTCACACCCGAAGAGCGCACCGCACTGCTCGCAAAGAATCCGCAGTGGCGGACGGCAGGGGTGGTGCGGCGGTTGTTGAAGGTCGTCGACGACAAAAACTTCTCAGATCCGAAACTCGCCGCTGAGATTGCGGCGCTGGCGGTTGGAGTCGCAGATTCGGTCGAGGCGGGACGATACCCGTTCGACACAATCATGAAGTTACGGGCGCTAGCGTGGCGAGAGCGCGCATACGCACTTCTCTACATCGGATCATTCCCAGAGTCGTTGGAAGCCCTCGATCGTACTGACGAATGTCTTAGCGCGTGCGCAGTGTCCGACTATGATCACGCACGAGCGGGGATGTATCGAGCTCTCATCTATCGCGAGCTCGAGAGATACGGTGAAGCTCTGTCGATCGTGAGAGAGGCACGTCCTATTCTTGCGGCTTACGGAGATCGAAAGCGCGTGGCTGTTGCTGACACAACCGAA
>QHVX01000069.1:10800-36050 GCA_003222375.1 Acidobacteriota bacterium | reverse complement strand
CGGCAACATGTCCGCCCATCGACGCTCCCACGAGCGTTGCGCGCTGGATGTGAAGGGCATCGAGAAACTGCACTACGGATTCCGCGAGCAGATCGGAGTCGTACTCGATATGCGGCTTCGCTGACTTGCCGAATCCGAGCTCGTCGAGCGCGATGACGGTGTACTTCGATCGCAGCGCCGGAAACTGCGCCGACCAGTTCGTGCCATTGCCGCCGAATCCGTGCAGGAATAGAACGACCGGGCCGTGACCGTCGCGGTAGTAGTACAGGCGATGGCCGCCCGCAACGACGAAGCGTCCTTCCGGCATCGGGCCGGGCAACAATGTGTCGGCAATGTTAGGCAGGCCTTCGTGCGCGAGCGGGATTTCGTAGATGTTTCCCAATCCATTCTCAATGGACGCACTGCGCCGCACGATCTCGTCGTACGTCCACCGCTTGTCGCGTTTCTCGGTCGGAATGCCGCGCTCACTCGCGAAAATGAGCGACTTGCCATCCGGCGAAAAACGCGGGCTGTATTCGCGAGCGGTCGTGTTGACGTCTGACGACAATGCCCGCGGCTTCGTCCATTGGCCGTCCCTCCATTCGCTGACGTACAGGTTCGAGTCGCCCGGATCGCGTTCGCGGCCGAAGGAACCGAGGATGAGGAAGGATTGATCGGGAGCGATGAGCGCTTCGAGGTTGGTGATGCCGGCACCATTGATGATGGGGCCGAGGTTCTCGGGCGCGGCGTATTGGCGGTCGCTGCCGCGCCGCGCGCGCCAGACATCGATCGATCCGAGATTTCCCGATCGAATCGCCGTGAAGTAGAGCGTCCCGTCGGCAGCTTCGGAGACGAAGTATTCATTTTGATCGCCGTTGATGGGAGGCCCGAGGTTGCGGGGTTCGGACCAGCCGGCGGCGGTCTTCTCCACGTACCAGATGTCGAAGTCGTGCTTCGGATTCGAATCGATGGGACGGTCGGAAACGAAGTACAGCCGCTTGCCATCGAGGGAGAGCATCGGGTCGGCGTCGCGCCACTGTCCGGAGAAGGGGGCGACCTCCGGCTTCGACCATCCGCCCTTCGTCTTGTGGGCGACGCAGATGTAGTAGGCGTAGCTGCGCGGCACGGAGCGATTGAAGAAGATCGTCTGACCGTCGGCGGTGATCGCTCCGCCGAATTCGTCGTCGGGAGTCGAGATCACTCCCGGGCCGATCATGTGCGCAACCGCCAGTAGCAGCGCCGGCAGCATCAGGGCGAATGATATACTTCACTAGTTCACTTGCTGCAACGGACGCGTAACATCGCGCTGCTGGCCATCTTCATCGCCGCGCCGCTACTGGCCGACAAATTCACCGTCCGCGACGTCACTTACAGCGGTGTTCGGGCGTTTCTCGTCGAACCTGCGGCTCTCAGGAAAGCGCCCGCCATCGTCTTCGTGCACTGGGGCCTCGGCGATCGGCACACGTTCTTTGACGAGGCGAAATCATTGGCGCAACTCGGCGTCGCGTCGCTGTTGATCGACGCATCCTTTGATCTCGAGAAAAACGTCATCGATGTTCGCCGCGGCGTCGATTTCCTCAGCAAGCGTCCGCACGTGGACAAGGATCGCATTGCCTTCGTCGGCCTCAGCTACGGCGGTCACCTCGGCGCCCTGCTCGTTCCGCAGGAGCCGCGCTTCAAGGCCTTCGTCCTGATGGGGGCCTTCGCGTCGAATGCCGACGCCGAGCACAACCCGCAGCTCGCGCCGCTCGACGCCGAGCGCTTCGTGAAGCAGCCGCATACGGCTCCGATCTTTTTTCAGTTCGCCCGCAAGGACGAGTACATCGACTACGCACAGGCCTCGCGATTCGTGGAGGCCGCGTCGCCGCCGCGTATCGCGAAGTGGTATGAGGCCGGACACGAATTCGATGTCAACTCGCGGCGCGATCGCTTTGCATGGCTGTCGACAATTCTTTATTTCCCGCTGCCGGACGAAAACTACTTCGCGGTAGGCGTGCCCGAAGTTGCCGCCGCGAAGCTCGGGCGTTATGCGGAGCTGTCGAAGCTCGGCGTGGTCATCGACATTCCCGGCACGCAGCAGATCACCGTCAAGCGCGATGTGGTCTACAAAGGCTCGCTGAAGATCGATGTCTATTACCCGTTCGGAATGAAGCCGGCCGACCGCGTGCCGGCAGTTCTACTGGTCAGCGGCCAGGCCGGATCTCCGCTGATGGAGCATTTGCGCGATGTTCGATTCAACACCACGATGGCTCGCGCCATCGCGGCGCGGTCGAATCGCATCGTCGTGGTCTGCGACATCCGCCCGACGTACACCAGCATGACCGATCCTGCAAAGGAAAATGCGGCGCTGATGGATACGGCGGCCGATCTCGATGACCTGCTGACGTTTCTGCGCAGCCACGCCGACGGGCTGCAGATCGATAAGGATTCGCTGGCGATCTTTACGCGCTCAGCCGGATGGTCTTATGGACTGCGCGCGGCACTGCGCGGATCGCCGGAGTTCGTCAAGGCGATCGTGGCGTACTCTCCGCGACTGAGCTCCGATCCGCTGCGCGGCACGGGAGTCAGCGACGACCTTCTGCCACAGTTTTCACCGATCGCGCTGCTGCGCGAATCGACGCATTTTCCGCCCTTCCTGCTCGTCACGGCCGGTCACGATGATTTCTACGTCGCGGATGAGGTCAATGCATTTCTGGCGGCAGCCAAAGAAAAGTCGGCCGACGTGACGCACATCCATGTTGCGGAAGGCGAGCACGGATTCGAAATCATGAACGATTACGACGATTCACGCGATGCGCTGAGGCGCACGTTCATCTTTCTTCACGACCATCTTCCGATCCGGTCCTCGCGTCACTGAACCGTCAGTGGTCGGTGGGCGACACTTTGTGAAGGCCGCGAGCGTAGCGGCGCGTGTAGACGCCCGCGGACGGACCCTGGAGCATGTCGGCGAGCGCTTCCGCCGGCAGCGGCCTGCTGAGGAGATATCCCTGGAACTCGTAGCAGCCGTTCTCGCGCAGGAAGTTGAGCTGCTCATCGGTTTCTACACCTTCGGCGATGACGCGAATGTTCATCGCCTTCGCCATCGCGATGACCGCAACGACAATGGCGGCGTCGCTTCCGCCACGCGTGATGTCGCTGACGAACGACTGATCGATCTTGACGGCGTCGATGGGGAACCGCTTCAGGTAATTGAGCGAGGAATGGCCGATGCCGAAGTCATCGATCGCGATGCTGATGCCGAGGCTCTTGAGGTCGAGGAGGATGTCGGCGGTCAACGCCGGATTCTGCATCGCGGTAGTCTCGGTGATCTCGATTTCGAGGCTGTGCGGATCGAGATTCGTGCGCTCGAGCGTGTTGCGAATCAATGAGACGAAGTTCGGTTGCTGGAACTGACGCGGCGAGACATTGACGGCCATCTTCATGCTCGATCCCGACTTGTGCCAGGCGTGCCCCTGCTTGCAGGCGGCTTCGAGCGCCCATTCGCCGATCGGGAGGATCAATTGCGTTTCTTCCGCGACGCCAATGAACTCGGCGGGGCGGAGGAGACTCTTACCCGGTCGATTCCATCGCAGCAGCGCTTCCATTCCAATCAGTTTTTGAGATCGGATGTCGATCTGCGGCTGGTAATGCAGCACGAATTCCTGCTGCTCCAGCGCCTGATGCAGTGCGCTCTCGAGCGAGAGACGATCGGCGGCTCTCTTCATGAGGAAGGGCGAGCAGAGTTGATACGTGTTTCGTCCGGCCTCTTTCGCGGCGTGAAGCGCGTGCGTTCCGTTCTGCAGCAGAGTCTCGGCGTCTTCGCCATCCTGCGGATAGAACGCGATGCCGATGCTGGCCGTGATGTTGACTTCGTGGCCATTGACGGTGATCGGGCGCGCGATCGTCTGAAGGATCTTGCGCCCGACAGTCGTCACGTCCGTCACGTTAGGCGGTTTCATGAGAAGGAGCGTGAACTCGTCACCGCCCACGCGGGCGACCGAGTCTTCCTGACGCACGGAGGAGGTCAGCCGCGCCGCCACGGTCTCCAACACGCTGTCTCCAAATTGACGGCCTAACGTCTCATTGACAGTGTTGAGGTGATCGAGGTCGAGGCACAACACGGCCACTTGATTGGCATGGCGACGCGCATAATGCAGCGCGATTGTCAGGCGGTCTTTGAATAGCGCACGGTTCGGCAGCCCGGTCTGAATGTCGTGATGGGCCTGATAGCGGATCTGATCTTCGGCCCGCTTCCGCTCGGTGATGTCGACGAGCGTTGCTTCGAGGATCGGTACACCGTGACCGTCGGCGACCAGGCCGATGTTCATGAGAACCCACGCTTGAGTTCCATCGGCGCGGCGCAGCGACGTTTCGTAGTTGCTCACCGAGTTCTGGTCGCGCAAACGCGCGAGCAGCGCGTGGCGGTCGGCCTCGTTCCAGTACAAATCGGAGATGCCATGGGCCATGAAATCGGCGCGCGACGGAAAGCCGAGAAGCTTCGCGCAGGCGTCGTTGCAGTCGAGTACTTTTCCATCGACGGTGGCGCGATACTCGCCGGCGAGGTTGCGATCGAAGAGGAGCTTGAATCGCTCAGCCGAAGCCCGGACCAGATTGACGCGCGAGCGATGCGCGCCGCCTGCGACACCGACCAATGTCACGATCGACGCCGTCAGGAACCACGGCGTCTGATAGAAGAACGGGCGCTGCTGGAACATCGCCGTGGCGTTGTTCCAGGGTCCATCGTCCGTCGCAGCGCGAACGTGGAAGCGATACGTACCGGGTCGAAGATTGGTGTACGACGCTACGCGCTGCGCTCCGGCATCAATCCACTGCTGGTCGAACCCATCGAGCTTGTACTGGTAATGGATCTTGCGGGGCGACGCGAAATTGATTCCGGTGTAGTGAAACTCGAGCGTCCTGGTCCCTGGGGCGAGTGTTTGTTGCTCGGCATTGCGATCGAGCCGGCGGTGGTCGACGAAGACACCTTCAATCATGACCGGTGGAGCGGTCGCGACGCGCATCGTGCTCGGCTCGACCATTGCGACGCCTTTGACGGTCGCAAACCACAGTTTGCCGTCGGCTGTCTTCCACGCGACCGGCTGCGTGCCGCCATTGCACTCGCGGCTCTTCATGCCGTCCGCTTTTCCGTAAGCGACTGAAGTCACCTTCTGCTGCAGCCGTTCGGCGACCGCATCGAGCTGCTGTCGCGATACGCGGAAGATGCCCTTGTTGCAGCTGACCCAGAAAAATCCGGTGTCATCTTCCTGGATGGTGAAGATGCTGTCGTCGAAAAGACCCTCGCGGGTCGTGATGGTCGCCCAGCGGCCGCCTTTGTATCGACTGATTCCTCCACCGGCGGTTCCAACCCAGATCGCGCCGGTGTTGTCTTGATATAAGGAAAGGACAAAATCGCTGCTGAGGGCATTGCGGGTCGTGAAGGAGCTCACGCTTGCGCCCGTAATTCTGTTGAGGCCTCCATCCTGAGTGGCAACCCACAGCGCGCCGCTGCGATCTTCGAGCATTGCTCCAACGATCTCGCCTGAAAGTCTGTATGTATCGGGCGTGATATTGCCGTTGACGATGCGTTGCAGTCCGCGATTCGTGCCGACCCAGACGGCGTTAGTGCGGTCTTCATAGACCGACAACACGAAGTTGCTTCGCAGGCCATTGTTCGCGTTGTAAATCGTCGTCCGTCCCTGGAGGACGCGATTCAAACCAGAATCGACAGTCCCGATCCACTGGCTTCCGTCGCGGCCGCTCCAGGTCGAGAGAATCAGATTGCTCGACAGGCCGGCATTTTCTTTCGAGATCGTGCGACTGCCATCGAGAGTCTGCAGGCCGCGTCCGGTGCCGACCCACAATGTGCCGGCGCCATCGGCGTGCACAGTCTTGACATTGTCAGCAAGCAGACCCTGCGCGGTCGTAAAGGTCAGTACCTTCGCCTCGGCGATGCGTGTTAGGCCGAGGGCCGAGCCGATCCAGAGGTTTCCTTCGCGGTCTTCCAGGAATGACGACACCGACTTCGTGCCGATCCCGGCGGCCTGCAGATCAAAATTGAACTGGTCATTGCGAAAACGTCCGATGCCTTTGTCGAGCGTCCCGATCCAGATCGTGCCGTGGCGATCTTCATAGATGGATGTGGGATTCTTCGAGACCAAGCCATCGCCGGTGGTATACGACCGGAATTTTCCCGACCGATAACGCAGCAAACCATTTCCGAGTGTGCCGATCCAGACACTGCCGTCGCCGGCGACGAGACGTCCATCCTTTAATGTCGCGATGCCGTGGGTCGTCCCGATCCACAGCTGTCCGGACCAATCTTCGGTGAGCGTGGTGATTCTCGAATGGGGAAGTTGCTCGACGCTGCCGACGGGAACAATGCGTCCGTTGTTTTGCAGGCGCGCCAAACCTTCCTGCGTGCCGATCCAGATCGTGCCATCACTAGATTGATAGAGCGCGGTGACGACGTTGCTCGGCAGTCCGTTCGTTACGTTGAACGACTGAACGCGATCGCCGTCGACATGCACGAGTCCTCCGCCGGTTGTCGCGGCGTAAAGACTTCCATCGCGTGCCGGCAGCAACGCCACCGTCATGTTGTTTCGAATCTCGGCGTAGGCGGCCTTGTCGTACACCACGAAGCTCGAGCCGTCGAAGCGGACAAAACCTTCTTCAGTGGCAGCCCAGACGTAACCTTCTGGGGTCTGCGCCACTGCGTACACCGTGCCCTGCGGCAAGCCCTGATCGACACCCCACGTTTGAACGATGTCCTGGTCTAACGCAAGGTGCGGATCGATACAAAACCCGTTGCGGGGGTAGGCCGCGAGGATCACAACGGAAAGGATCCACCGTGTTGCGAATCTCATTTGCTGAAGGGAGTCCCGATATTACTCGCGACCTTGGTATACGTCAACGTCGGAATGCATTAAAACATTAGAGCGTGAATCAATTGAATTTGGTCACATAAAAAGTAACACCAAATCGAATTGCAATCCGTGTTAGGCGCGCGTACAATGACAACCCTTCAGCATGAAATCAACAGTGCTGCTCGCCGGGCTTAGCCTGGCGGCCATTAGTGCCCTCGGCGGCGATGGGAGTATCCATCGCAGCGCGAAGAAGGTCGCCGGTCAATACGTTGTGGTAGTGGACTCCAGTGAAAATGTGACGTACGTCACAAATCGCGCCAGGAGTTACAAAGGCTCCAAAATCCACCACACATACCAGAAGAGCATTAAAGGCTTCTCGGTCGAGATGAATGACAACGACGCGCAGGACCTGGCGACAGATCCGCACGTTCAGTTTGTCGAAGAAGATTCGGTTGTCACAATTGCCGCCTCGACGTGGAGCCTCGATCGCATTGATCAACGTTTTCTCCCGCTCAACGGAAGTTACGTCTACAGCGAGACCGGAGCCGGTGTCACGGTGTATGTCGTCGACACCGGAATCTTCGGCGGGCATTCCGATTTCGGCGGCCGTGTCTCGGCGGGATTCAATGCCATCGACGACGGCCGCGACGCATCGGATTGCCATGGTCACGGCACGCACGTGGCGGGCGTGATCGGCGGCACGGATTACGGAGTCGCGAAAGCTGTAACGCTCGTTCCGGTGCGCGTTCTCGACTGTCAAGGTTCAGGAACGGTATCGGGAGTGTTGGCAGGTCTCGATTGGGCGCTCGCCGATCATCAGCAGTCGGGACGTCCGGCCGTGGTGAACATGAGCCTCACCGGACCGACATCCGGCGCGCTCGATTACGAAGTCAGTCTTCTGCTCAGCGGCGGCCTAACCACCGTCGTCGCGGCGGGCAACAGCAATGACAATGCGTGCAACTACTCGCCCGCACGCGTGCCCGGTGCGCTGACAGTCGGCGCGACCAACACCAATGATGGCCGTGCGGGCTTCTCGAACATCGGCACGTGTGTAGACCTCTTCGCACCGGGAGTGAGCATTCTGTCGGATTGGTACACCAGCGCAACCGCTACTGCGGTCTCGAGCGGCACATCTTCGTCAGCGCCGTTCGTTGCCGGCGTGGCTGCTCTCTGTTTGGAAAAATATCCGACTGCATCACCCGGCGCTGTCTCACAGACGATCGTCGCCGAAGCAACCCCCGGCGTGATTGGCGGCATCACCGACAATTCTCCAAATCGACTCCTGTTTTCGCTCTTAGGTGCCCTTCGCGATGGCGCTGGTGATCCGACGTCAAGCGATGCGCAGCTTCTTTCTGATCCGGGCTTCGACTTTGGCCAGATTTTCTGGACATCCGGCATTTGCAGCGGCGGCAGTCCGACCGGCTGCTCGCCCGACGACGACGCTCCAATCGAGGCGATGAGCTTCGCGTCGCGCAGCGGGAACACCCATGCTTCCCTCGGCGGCAACGCGCAGAATTCGCAGATCACTTCAGAGCTCGTCAGTGTGCCAGGCAATGCCACCTCGGTGGAACTGAGCTTCTACCTGTGGGTGGTTACAAAGGACAAGAGCAAGTCAGCGGACGACACGCTCAAAGTGCAGATTCGCGACGGCACCGGCGCCGTGCTCGGCACGTTGGGAACGTTCAGCAATCTCGACAACTGCCCGACGTACATTCGCCGCTTCTTCGACGCCTCGGCGTACCGCGGCAAGACAGTACGGATCTCGTTTGTCGCGACCAACAGCCATGGCCAACCGACATGGTTCCTGCTGGACGATGTCGGCCTGACCGCAAAGCGTTAGGCGCTTCTGTTAGGCCGTAATCCTATTGGACGGGTGACGCCAGCCTCGCCGCGCGTACAGCCAGACGAAATGCAAATGTTCGGGCGTGCAGATCGGCGGCCGTGACGCGCTCCGCGTTTTCAAAGTCGGACTCCAGCATCGTGCGTACCTGCGATGCGATCTCGCGATCGCTGACTCCCATCGTGATCTCGAAATTGAGCCGGAACGAGCGATTATCAAAATTTGCCGTGCCGATCGTGCAGTATTGATCGTCGATCAGCGTCACTTTTTGATGCATGAATCCACGCGTGTATTGATAAAACCTGACGCCGACCTCCTCGAGCTCGTCCAGATACGACCAGATCGAGAGACCGACAAGCACATTGTCGGAGTGCTTCGGAACCAGCACGCGCACGTCGACGCCGCGGAGGGCCGCGAGCTGCACCGCTGTAATGAACTGTTCGTCTGGAACGAAATAGGGACTCGCGATCCATAGTCGTGAAGTGGCGGCATTGATGGCAGCGACAAAAAACAGCGTGCAAGTCTCCAGATCATCGGCCGGACCGCTCGGAAGTGCGAGCACCTCGCGCCGCGCACCGTTCGGAGCAGCTCGAGGATCCCAATTGAGCGTCAACAATGCATCGGCGGCCCAGTGCCAATCTTCGAGAAATGCGACCTGCACTGCTTGCACGACCGGACCTTGTACGTGAAGGTGCGTGTCGCGCCAGAAGCCGATCTTGGGATCGCGGCCGAGGTATTCGTCACCGACGTTGAGGCCACCGACCCAGCCGTCGCGTCCGTCCACCACGACGATCTTCCTGTGATTGCGAAAGTTGATTTGAAAGCGGTTGGCGCGGCCGCCAACGGTATGAAACGAACGGACCTGGAGGCCACCCTCGCGCATTCTTCTCAGGCAGCGATTGGACAGATCATGGCTCCCGATTTCGTCGTACAGAAGATAGACGCGCACTCCGGCGCGTGCCCGCTCGAGTAGACGCTCTTGAAGCTGACGTCCGATCTCGTCGTCGCGAAAGATATAGAACTGCACCAGCACGTAATCGCGGGCGGCTGCGATGCCGGCGAAGATCGATGCGAATGTCGCCTGGCCGTCGATGAGCAGCTCGGCATCGTTGCCGGTGGTGAATGGAAGTTTTGCGAGTCGCTCGAAGGGCAACGCACGCGCGTGATCGGTCCGCACCAGCAGATCTCGATCGATGAGCGCCTGATGAGCCTGTTTCGCGATCGGAGTCGCTTCCGAGATTGCGCTACGCCGCTCGATCACGTAACCCTGAAACTTTCGCTTTCCGAAAATCCAGAACAGCGGCAGCGCCACGTAAGGAAATGCGATCAAAGCAATCGCCCACGCGATCGCGCCCTGTGGCGTCCGCGCGTCCATCACCGCGCGGATCGCGCTCAAGATTCCGAGGAGTTGGACGAGAGCAATAGCTGCCGCCAGCAAATTAGGTCGCTTTCGGCTCGGGCGTCTCCTGCATCTTCTCGACGCTCAGGCGAGCGAGGAGTTGAATGAGTCTGCGGCCATCGCCGTCGGCCTTCAGATATGTCTCGCAGAGCTGATCGACGTGATCCACCGGCTCCGTCGCAGGAAGAGTGAAGCCGTCGGAAGGTTGTGCAGGACTTCGGCTCCACTTCTTGCTCCAGGAATTACCGCTGAGCGAGCAGCGAAGGTAACCGCGCTCGACGACGACTTCCGACTTCGGTATTCGGCGCTCTTGATTTGACGGAGAAGACGCGATACCGCTCCCTACCACGACGCCGCCGCGGAAGACCGGCATGTTGCGCTCAATGACCGGACCGATGCCGCGCGCATTGGCGACCTGTTCGGCGAGCGAGCGCGCCATCAGCTTCGTGACCATCTCATGGATGTGCGAAGCCGCGTCTTCGACATAGTCGGTGAAGAAAAGTCCGGATTGAAAAACGGTCGCGCCTTCTTCTTCGTGCGCGAAGCGATGCACCTTGCACGTTACGACCGCCGCCGCAAACTCGATCTTCTTTTCCTGCCATTCGAAGCGAAAGCGGGCGTTCCGTCCGCTGGAGAGCTGCGTGAAGTGCTCGATGCGCGCGCCGGCTTCGCTGATGTCGATCATGATGACGTCGGCCGTTCCGAATCGAGCGAAGATGCCTCGCGCCAGCGCGATGCGCTGCCTCTTCCGACGCTCGGGCCGATTCTGATTCGACTGCATCAACATGGTCCGGGACTATACGGCAAGTCGGCGTCGGCGTGACGCGCCGAACGCTAAGTTCCGTTACATCTGAAACTTAATCGTCGGGCGCGGATGTAGCATCGTCCGGCGCGGGACGGTGGTGGTGCTACCACAATCTTGATAAATCTGGGTATCGGTCCCGGTGGGCGTGTGGACGGCGGCGACACCGCTCGTGTCTCGCTGATGCTTCACGTTGCAGCAATCCTCATCGCGACGGCCGCGCACGCAAGTGCGCGGCCGAACGCGTGTGATCAGCGACCAGGCGGCTTCGCGCAACTCGTGTACCGCCGAAAGACGACATGCTCTAAGCGATTCTCACGTCAAATCGCCACAGTCCCGCTTCGCGCGCTGATGCGAATGCCGCGTCGACCTCCGAACCTCGCACTGGCCGGTTGATCTCTTCAAACTTCGGTTTGCCATCGCGTCCGATCTCTCCGACCTGATGTTCCGGCCGGTACTGACTCATGATGTTGACGTAGGTGTCGGATGACAGCTCGCTCGCGATCCAGTTGAAGATCGCTTTCGCTTCTTCCAATTGGCCCGGCATGACGAGATGGCGAATGAGGACGCCGCGTCGCGCGAGGCCATCCGGTCCGAATCGCAGCGGCCCGACCTGACGGTGCATCTCCGCGATCGCGATGCGCGCGCGTTCGGCATAGTCCTTCGCGAGCGCGAGACGCAGCGAGACTTCCGACGTCCAGAATTTGAAATCGGGCATGTAGATATCGACCAGGCCGTCCATCAGCCGCAGCGATGCCAGCGAGTCGTACGCGCTCGTGTTGTAGACGATCGGCACGCGCAGTCCGCGCGGCACGGCCGCGGCGATCGCTTCGACGACTTGCGGCGCGACATGCTCGGGCGTGACGAAATTGATGTTGTGGCATCCGCGAGCCTGAAGGTCGAGCATCCGATCGGCGATCTGTTCGCCACGCATCTCCTGTCCCATCTTCCGCTGCGAGATGTCCCAGTTCTGACAGAACGAGCAGCGAAGGTTGCAGAGACCGAAGAAGATTGTTCCCGATCCTTTCCATCCGCGAAGGCAGTCTTCTTCGCCGAAATGCGGGAAGGCGCTCGAGACGATCGCAAATCGGCCGGTGTGGCAGGTGCGCATCTCATTCGCCAGGCGATTGACTCCGCAATTGCGCGGGCAGATCCGGCAGTCGGCGAGCTCGTGCAGCGCCGCTTCGACTTTTGATTCGAGTCTGCCGGCGCGCCAGGTCGCGAGGTATGCCGGCTCGAAGTCGTGCAAGATGTAATCGTCTCGCATATTCTCTTGCCGATGATGCATCTGCTGCTTGCTTTGGCGCATACATTCTCGATCGTCGCGCGCGACCCGACAAGCGGTCAGTTAGGCGTGGCGGTGCAGTCGCACTGGTTCGCGGTCGGCCAGATCGTACCGTGGGCGGAGGCCGGGGTCGGCGCCGTCGCGACACAGAGCTTCGTCGATCCGTCCTACGGCAAGCTCGGTCTTGATCTCCTTCGCGCCGGCAAGAGCGCGCCTGACGCCCTGCGCGGACTTCTGAGCGGCGACGCGTCATGCGAGGTGCGGCAGGTGGCAATGGTCGATGCCGACGGCAATGTCGCCACTTTCACCGGCGCGCGCGACATCATTGCGGCCGGTGGTCTGGCTGGAAAAACAATCGCAACGTCGAAGATCGATTGTGGATCCGCCGGCGGCACGCTCACGGTTGGCCGCGATTTCTCCGTTCAGGCGAATCTGATGGCGAACGACAAGATCTGGCCGGCGATGCAGAAGGCGTATTCGGAAGCGCAGGGCGATCTCGCGGATCGTCTGCTCGCCGCGCTTGACGCAGCGCAGTCGGCGGGCGGCGACATTCGAGGAAAGCAGTCGGCCGCGCTCATCGTCGTGAGCCCTAAATCAACCGGCCGGCCGTGGCAGGACAAGATTTTCGATCTGCGCGTTGATGATCATCCTCAGCCGCTGGTCGAGCTCCGCCGTCTGGTTGCGCTGCAGCGCGCCTACAACCACATGAACGCCGGCGACCTGGCGGTCGAGCACAAGGACAATGAAGGTGCGCTGCGTGAGTATTCAGCGGCCGAGCAGATCGCCGCCGCGACGCCCGGCGTTCCGCAGAGCCGCTACGCCGAGATGATTTTCTGGCATGCGGTGGCGCTCGTGAACATGCATCGGACCGATGAGGCGTTGCCGCTGTTCACGCGCGCCTTCAAATTGGAGCCGGGCTGGCGGGATTTGACACCGCGTCTTCCGAAATCAGGGCTGCTGCCCGACGACACGAAATTGATCGAGCGCATCATCAATGCGCGCTAGTCGAGGCCGTCGCAAAATCCGCATCGCTCTTTCTCGCCCGTTCCGGGCTTTCGATGTTTGTCTTTGATCTTCTGTCCCTCGAAACAGTTGTCTTGAACGTGATACACCTGACGGTTCCTCGGCGGATACTCCCTGGCGTCGGTGTGAAACGGTGCAATCTTCGCCACAGCTACTGTGCTTTGACCGCCTTGCCTTCGATGTTCTCGACAACGCGCGGCCGGAACTTCAACACATGCCGCTGCAACGCTTCGCTTGGTTGAACGAGTCGCACCGTTTCGAGATAAAACTCCACGTCTTCCGGCCCAAGCGAGTAGAGGATGCGGTCGCCGCCGCGTCCGGTCGCGCTCAGGAAGCCGGTCGAATCCATCCGAATCATCAGGACGTCACCGGCGAACGAATGCGGGAGGTCGGCGAGGAGCGACAGATATTCGCTTTCGGTGGAACAGCGATCGAGGACGATCCGCTCGACGTCGGAATCGCTGCGGACTAGCGGACTAGCAACCGTGGAGCGAAGAAGAGCAAACGACTCGATGAAGACAATTCTGTTGGTCGAATGATCGGAGAAGTTCCAGCTTCGCTCCTCACGCTGCTTGTCGTACGTGATGAGAGTAATCCGGCGTTCATCCAGCTCCATGGGTCAGCCTCCTTGAGTGCCCGTTTTTTGTGCAATCGAAATGCCGCTGAAGTCGGTAGATTTACGGTTCATGGGGAAGGATTCCGTTGCGGGCGGCGAAGAGAATCAGCTCGCCGCGAGAGCTGATCTTGAGCTTGGAGTAGATACTCCCGAGGTGTGACTCGATCGTTCTTCGACTCAGACCGAGGGCCTTCGCGACTTCATTGTTTTTCTTGGCGGCGGCTGTTAGCCGCAGAACCTCGAGTTCGCGCGCGCTGAGCGTTGCGATTCGCGGTTCTACGGCGACTGGGACGGAGACGCCGAAGGTACCAACGAGCTTTCCCTTACGCATGATCGGCGCGACGATCGCGAAGACTTGAATCTCATTGCCGTCGCGGCATTTGTTTGTGAACGTACCCGCCCTGGTTGCGCCGGTCTCCATCCATGCCGCCAGCATCGTCACCCGGCGTCCAAGCACCTCATGCCTTCCCCATCCATAAAGCTCCTCGGCATAGGCATTCCAGTGCGTGATGTTCCCTTCGAGGTCAGCGGCAATGACGGCCTGTTGGACGTCATCGACCAGTTGGGCGAGGGAAATGTCACTCACCCCGTACGTAAAATTACGGATCGGGGCTTCGGGCTGGTGACGCGGCATCACTCAGTAGTGACGGAGAAGGGCGAATTGCTACCCTGTCAGGCCCGGGCCGCCAGGCGACCCGCACTCTTTCCAGAGCTTTTCCCAGTTCCAAATCCCGGCTGTCACCGCATTCGGCAACGGGAATCCGAGCTGATGCGCGAGCATACACACTTGCCCGCGATGGTGGGCTTCGTGAGAAAGCATGTAGCAGAGCATTTCCACGCCAACCGGCCAGGGCTGAGCCCAGCCGTCTCTGCAAAACTTCTCGACGCGGCTCCCACGATCGCCGAGCGCTTCAGCGAGCATCTCCGCGCAGCGAGCGCCGCTCTCGGCCAGTCCCGCACGCGCCTGCCGCGGCGTGCAGTGCGCGCGGTTGAGCTGTCGCGGAACCTTCAAGTGCGGCGCTGTAAGCCTGACCCACTTGGAGCGAACGTTGTGCATGTGCGTGAAGATTGCCGCAATCGTGCGGACCTTGCCGGGCGGTTTGGCTCTCCAGGCGGTAGGGTCAAGATTTTCGATGAGAATCTCGTTCATTCGATCATTGGCGGCAAAGATCTGAACTGCGGCGCGGCCGAGTCGAGTGTGAACCTTGTCTTGACGCGTGGTCACGGCTCCCTGCTCCTCGACCAATAATACGTAATCGAGGGCGAGCGATATACTGCCGCGCCGAGGTTCATCATCATGATCTGGGGCCTGACGACTCACACGTTCACTCTCGTCCACGTCGCGTTGAGCTTGATCGGCATCTTCACCGGACTGATCGTCGTGTATGGATTGCTGACCGCGAAACCGTTTCGCGGATGGAGTGCGGTCTTCCTTGCGACGACGATCGCGACAAGCGTCACCGGCTTCGGATTTCCATTCGATCACTTCGAGCCGCCGCACGTTGTCGGCGTCATCTCGCTGGTGGTCCTGACGATCGCCGTTGTGGCGCGCTATGGCTTCCACATCAGCGGCGCGTGGCGGCGGATTTACGTCATCAGTGCGATGATCGCGCTCTACCTCGACGTCTTCGTCGGGGTCGTGCAGGCATTCCAGAAGGTTCCGGCGTTGCACGCATTGGCTCCGAAACAGTCGGAACCGCCATTCGTGATTGCGCAACTGGCCGTGCTGGCAATCTTCATCGTGCTCGGCATCTTCTCGACGATTCGCTTCACGCCCACTGAACTGCGCTCGGCTTGATGCGCCGCATTCTTCTTCTCTTTCTCCTCGCTGCGCTTCCGGCGCAAGGGCAATGGACGTCGATCGGCGACATGCCGCGGCCATCGCGGCAAGGCAATGCGCTTCGATTCGAGAACGCGCAGGCCGTTGCAGTCGTTACCGCGCTTTCACCGGAAATCATTCGCGTGCGGATTCGCGAAGGCCGCGATCACTCGTACGCAGTCGTCAATCGCAACTTCGGCGATCCCGGCGCGACTCTTACGATCGGCGATGTGCGGTCGACAATCGCCACCGCCGCGCTGCGCGTCACAATTCAACATGCGCCATTTCGCATCGCGCTCTCGAACAGCGCAGGCGAGTCGCTCGATGAAGATCGCGCGATCGCGCTCGACGGCAACGCGAGCCGCGTGTGGAAGCGCCTTCGCGACGACGAGCACATCTACGGCCTCGGCGAGAAGAACGGTCCACTCGACAAGCGCGGCTGGAAGTTAGGCGGCTATAGCCTGACGATGTGGAACAGCGACACCTTCGGCTACGACTCCAGCACCGATCCGATTTACGTTTCCGTGCCCTTCTACATCGTCATGCGCAAGGGCGTCGGATTCGGTATATTTTTTGATAACACTTATCGTAGCAATTTTGATGTCGGGCATCAGACGCAAGGTCTGTTGTCGTTCGGTGCGGATGGGGGACCGCTCGATTACTACTTCATCTACGGACCGGAGCCGCGAAAAGTGATCGAGCGCTACACAGCGCTCACCGGTCGCATGCCGCTCCCGCCGATTTGGTCCCTCGGATACAACCAGTGTCGCTACAGCTATTTTCCGGAAAGCAGAGTCCGCGACATCGCGCGCAACTTCCGCGAGCGTCACATCCCCGCCGACGTGATCTGGCTCGATATTCACTACCTCGATGCCTATAAGCCGTTCACGTGGGATCGCAAACGCTTTCCCGACCCGGCGCGCATGATCGGCGATCTGCGCAAAGATGGATTTCGCCTGGTCACGATCATCGATCCGCACCCGAAAAAAGAAACAGGTTACCTGCCGTACGACACCGGCCTTGCCGGCGATCACTTCGTCAAGAATCCCGACGGTTCGATTTACGAAGCACCGGTCTGGCCGTCGCGTGCCGAGGACGGCCTGACGCCCGACTGGTCACACTCCGGCCACGGCAACAGCGTCTTCCCCGATTTTTCAAAACCTGCGGCGCGCGCGTGGTGGGGGGGCTTTACGCCGACCTGTTGAACATGGGCGTTGCCGGGATCTGGAACGACATGAGCGAGCCGGCGGTTTTCGAGACGCCGACCGGCACGATGCCGCTCGATGTGCGTCACGACAATGAAGGATCGCCCACCGATCATCGCGAGATCCACAACGTCTACGGAATGTTGATGACCCGCTCGACCTATGAGGGCTTGCTCCGACTTCGGCCTAACGAACGACCATTCATCCTTTCGCGCGCTTCTTTCGCCGGCGGCCAGCGTTACTCCGCGCTGTGGCCGGGCGACAACGTCAGCGACTGGGCGGCCTTGCGCCAGAGCGTTCCGACGCTCCTCGGAATGGGCCTGTCGGGATTTCCATTCGTGGGCGTCGACATCGGCGGCTTCGCCGAAGCGCCAACGCCCGAGCTCTTCACACGCTGGATTCAGTTAGGCGTCTTCTATCCGTTCATGCGGGCGCATACCGCGTTCGGAACGCCCGATCAGGAACCGTGGTCTTACGGCGCGGAGCACGAGGCACTCAATCGCAAAGCGATCGAGCTGCGCTATCAATTGCTGCCCTACATCTACTCGGTCATGCGTGAGTCGGCCGACACCGGAATTCCCGCCATGCGCCCGTTGATGCTCGAGTATCCGCAGGACGAGTCGACATACGGAAACGCCGATGAGTTTCTGTTCGGATCGGATTTGCTGATCGCGCCGGTCCTTCGCGAAGCAGCGACATCGCGGGGTGTTTATCTGCCCGCGGGCGACTGGTATGACTACTGGACAGGCCAGCATTACACCGGGCCGAAAACGATCACGATTCCCGTCACGCTCGCGTCGATTCCCATCTTCGTGCGCGGCGGCGCGTTCGTGTTCACACAACCGGTTGTCCAACACACCGGCGAGATGCCGGGCCAGCCACTGATCGTCGAAGTTTTTCCATCTTCAGGCTCTGAACGCTGGCTCTACGAGGATGCCGGCAACGGCTTCGGACCTTCCATGCGGCGCAAGTTTTCGCTGCGCGGAAACACGATCGAGATCAGCGCGCCGGAGGGGAGCTATCGCCCGCCCGCGCGATCGATCATCTTCAACGTGCGCGGAAAAGCGCCGATCAAATTGCCCGATCGCTTCGAGCGCGCGGAGATCCAACTTACGTCACCCTGACCCCGCGGAGCGGGGGAAGGGTCTCGCGCACGAGATCCTTCGCCGTCTACGCGGCTCAGGATGACGAGATCCGCTCGATCGCCGCGACTTCCTCTTCCGATAATTTGATCCGCTCCGCCGCGAGATCCTCGCGCATGTGCTGCGGATTGGTCGTGCCGGTGAGGCACACCATCCCGACATGCAGCGCGAACGCGAAGATGACCTGGGCGGCGGTCGCGCGATGCGCGATCGCGATTTCCCGAATCGCGGGCGTTCCAAGCTCGGGGACATTCGCTGTCAGAAGCGAGAAGCCCTGGTAGACGACGCCTTCGCGTTTGCAGACCTCGCGCACGTCGCGATCCCAACCCATTCGCGCGAAGCAGCGGTTTTGGACGAAGCTCGGTTTGATGGAAGCGATTTCGCACAATTCCCATCGTGCGCGAGACGTCGCGATCGGCGCGCGGCATGCCGGCGCGCGTCCGCGGTCCGTGAGGCAGATAGCTGTCGATGTGGCGGAGGTGCTGGATGGAGCTTTCGAACGAGTGGCGGACTTGCGTCGGGTAGTCGGCATTTGGATCGTAGGGCAGGCGCGAGTCCTGACTCTCGATGTAAGTGAATTTCGTTTGAATAAAAAGAGATTTGCCGCGGATCACTTCTCCGACTGCTGCTTCGTTGTAGTGACGGCGCTGATTCGCGGTGTCGATCCCGCGAAAGCCCTGTGCAATCGCTAACTCGACGAGTGCTTTTGTGCGCTCCTCTTTCCAGGCAGTTCCGTAAAGGAAAGAAGGGGAGGACAGCCGGGGGCGGCTGTCCTCCACGATCGATTAGAAAATGTAGCGCGCTGCGAGCTGGACCTGACGCTCGGTGTTCAAGCGCGTGCCGGTGATCTTTCCAAAGTTCGAATCGCCGACGATGTTGTTCGGCTGGTTGTATTGCGCCCAGTTGAAGATGTTGAATCCTTCGACGCGAAGCTCGAGCGCTCCATAGCGCGGAAGTCCAAACGTCTTGAACACGGAGAGGTCGAGCGTCTTTGTGCCTGGTCCGCGCACAGCGTTGCGCTTCTCGGTACCCTGCGATCCGGCAGCAGGCTTGAACGCCGCGGTGTTGAACCACTTGCTGGTGTTCTCCGGACCGTTGTTCGGATTCCCAACCTGATCGGCGCGCTTTCCACTCTGGTCGTAAACAGTGAACGGTGTGCCGGTCTGCAACGTGAGCACTGTGTTCACAGCCCAGCCACCGACAAGCGCATTCTCTTTCGCCCAAGGCAGTTGATAGGTCGCCGCCACCGTGAAGCGATGGCGCGCGTCGTAGTCGGCGTTGCCTTCGTCGAGACTCAAGTTGCAGTTTGTTGTTCCCTTGCTCACGCAACTGGGATCGGTAACCGATCCTCCGCGCGAAGGATTGCCGGGGAAGAACCCCGGTCCCTCATTCGTGGAGTGGCCGAACGTGTACGACGCGAGATAGGACAGGCCATTCGACTCTCTCCTGCGGAGCGACATCTGCAGCGCGTCGTACTTGGATGTGCCGATGTACATGATGGAGGTGAGCCGATCGGCGACCGCGCCGCCGAACCCGGCCGAGGTGATGGTGGTGCCGAGGTTGTCTCCGCGCGAGCCGACGTAGGCGACCATCCCGGAAGTGTTACTGTCGATCTCACGCTGGACTCCGAAGCTCCATTCCTTCACCTCGGGGACTTCCGAGTCGCGCGGAATGTAGACGACGCCCGAACCGAGGGGCAGTACCGGACTGTTGGGATCCACGGCACGCGGCGGTGGAATCGGCTGCGACAGCTTGACGTTCGCGCCCGGATCATCGCCGAAACGGAAGTCGGTGACAACCGCCGGCGGGTTCTCCGTGAGCTGGTTATCGATGCCGCCGCGATCGAGAGCGTAGAAGATGCCGAAGCCGCCGCGAACGACCGTCTTGTCATTGAGGATATAAGCGAAGCCGAGGCGCGGACCAAAATTGTTTCTGTCAGTCTTGATGGTGGCGCGCGGCGCGCCGTTCTGATTCGGAAGGATCAGCTTCTGCGTCACCGGATCGTAATTGGCCATCCGATTGTTTTTCTCGTAGTACGGAGTCAACAGGTCGTACCGCAGGCCCAGGTTGACGGTTAGCTTCGGGTTCACGTGCCAATCGTCCTGAGCGAAGATCGCGTTCTCCCAACTGATTGTGTCGCGCGGAACGAAGCCGCCCGGCACGCCAGTGGCGGTGAAGTTTGTCTTCGCGATCAGCATGTCGGCCACTTCGTAACCCGTGTATCCCTGCAGAAAGCCGAAGCAGTCGCGGAAGAAATAGAACCCTTTACCGAATCGAGCACGCTCCTGAGCCATATCGCGTCGCAAGGCTGTTCCGCCGAACTTGAAGGAATGATTGCCGTGCAACAACGACACGCCGTCGGAGAAGAAGAGCGTGCGCTGCTTGATCCGATATTGACCGAAGTCACCAAGGTACTCGATGTAGGTTCCGTCGCCGCCGCCGATCAATGAGATGCCGTTATTCGTGGTGACGCCGCCGGGGCCGGGGATGCCGAGGGCCTTGTTTTGGTCGGTGCCGAAGCTGACCGGGAGGAACGCGAAGTGAAAGTTAGTCGAGCCGAAGCGAGCCTCGTTGACGAGGTTCGCGGAGAAGATATGCGTCTCGCCCACCCGAGCGGTGTAGCCGTTGTTTTCAGAAGTGCCCGCGCCAAAGCCGGCCTGGTAGCCGGGGATGCGGCCCGGATCGCTGAACTTGTCTGCCCAGTGACTGGCACTGACGAAGAGTTGATCGCTCTGCGCCATGTTCTGATCGACACGAGCGTCGAAGTCGTTATAGGTGCTCTTCTTTTGTCGATGCGTAAGGTAATTGCGAATGGCGCCGGCGCGGGTCGGCATTGGGTAGACGTTCAGATAAGCCTTGCCGACCGGATCGAGCAGGTTCGCTGGAATGATGTTGCCCGTGAACGGCTGACCGGTTGCGGGGTTGTAAATGATGACCGGCCCCGATAGGCCGCTGACCTTCGGGTCGAGGAGCTCTGAAAAGTCGCCGTTGCGCATCTTCGCGGTCGGGACGGTCACGAAATTGCCCGCCTCGACCGGGATGGAGTTGCGCAGGCCGTGGTAGCTTCCGAAGAAGAAAGTCCGGTCTCTGAAAACCGGACCGCCGGCAGTCAAGCCGAAATCGTTGTTCTTGAAGTCGGGCTTCTCTGTGGCGAATTTCGGCGTGGCGGCCAGACTCTTCGGCCGGTTGAAGTCATAGGCGCTGCCTGAGAACTGGTTCGTACCGCTCTTGATCACCAGGTTCTGGATTCCGCCCGCGGCACGGCCGAACTCGGCCGACGCGTTGGTAGTGATCACCGAGAACTCGCGGATCGCTTCGGGCGGCGGCAGATACGCGATGCTGTTGACCAGCGACTCGTTGTTGTCGACTCCCTCGATCATGTAGTTGTTGAATTGCTCGCGCACGCCGTTGACGGATAGCGCCGCGCCGCCGAACTCCGAATAGCGGAAGGTCTCGGCATCGGTCCCCGAGCCGCCGCCGGAGGAGTTGCTGCCGGGAATGCCGCGATTGACGCCGGGGGCGAGAGTCGCCAACTGCGTGAAGTTGCGTCCGTTGAGCGGGAGATTTTCGATCTGCTTTTGATCGATCAGGGTAGAAATTTCCGAAGTGCTCTTTTCGATGAGCGGGGCGGTGGCAGTGACCGTCAGTGTCTCGGAGACTCCGCCGAGCTGCATCTTGAAATCCAGGCGGGCGACCTGATTGACGGTGAGCGTCAGGGGCGTCACTTCTGTCTTGAAGCCGCTGAGCTCCGCCTGGACGCGATAGTTGCCGACAGGCAGAGCGGGGAATGCATAAGCGCCCTTGACGTCGGCGACATCGACGCGGGTCGCGTTCGTGCCGACGTTGGTGGTTGTGATGGTCGCGCCGGGCAAAGCAGCGCCAGTGTTATCGGTCACCAGGCCTTCAATGCGCGCGTTGGCCGTCTGCGCTAATGTCGGGACGGCCGCCAGCATCATCAGGGCGAGTGCGAGAAAAGTCTTCGCTCGAAACGAACGCGTCATGGTTCCTCCGGATTTCTTTTTGGACTAAGTCCGCGGAGTATATCGCTATCGCATTCGCCAGGCACCGCTGCTGTGCGCGGGAAGCGAGATATTCATTCCAGCGATCGACGCGCCGTTGTCTTCGATGATCGCTTCCAGCGTGGCGTTCATTGGAAACATCACACTCGCATTGCCGAGGTTGTGCGCGACGAGGACGCGCTCATCGCCTGAATCGCGGATGAACGCGAGAATCTGCGCGCTCGAGTCGATCGGCGTGATGTCACCCTTCAAGAGTGCCTTCGAGCGTTTCCGAGCCGCGATCCAGTTTCGGTAGTACGACAGCAGCGATTGCGGATCGCTTGTCTCCGCGGCAACATTGCTCATCGCGAGGCCGGGTGCGTACGCACGCCAGGGCGTCGCAGTCGAGAATCCGCCCGATGGCGTCCACGGCATCGGCGTGCGCTTCCATTCGTCTTCCGAGCCCGGGCCGTTCTGCAGTCCGACCTCTTCGCCGTAGTAAATGAACGGCGCGCCCGGCAGCGTCAGGAGAATCGCGGCCGCGTTGCGGAGCTTGCCGGCGTCGCTGCCGAGTTGTGTCGCGATCCGAATGTGATCGTGATTGGTGAGAAACGGCGCGTCGATGACTCCCGAAGGATAGGCGGCGATCATGTCGCGAAGCGTCGAGCGGATTCTGTTGGCATTGCCGCTGTTCACTCCCTCCAGGATTGCCGATGCCAGCGGGAAGTTGAAGTTGGACAGGCCGTCGTCGAAATACGTCGCGAGTTTCTGCGTGTCGACCGTGTTCTCGGCGACCAGAAAGGCATCCGCCTTCGTTCGCTGAACATCGACGACAAAGTCCTTCAGGATCTGGTGCGTTTCGGCAGTGTCGGCCTGTCCCGCGCCCGGTCCGGTCTCGACGAGATAGCGCGAGGCGTCGAGGCGAAAACCGTCGACGCCCTGTGACAACCACAGCCTCCCGAGTCGGAACATCTCCGTTTTCACTTCCGGCGTGCGGTAGTTGAGGTCCGGCATGCCGCTCCAGAAAACGGCGTAGTAGTAGGCGCCGTTTTTCAGATACCACGTCGGGAAATTTCCGCCCCATGGCTGCGTCCAGCCGGGATTCGTCGAGTTCCAGACGTACCAGTTGCACTTCGGCGATGCCGTCGACGATGCCGAATCGAGGAACCACGGATGCTCCGAGCTGGTGTGGTTCATCACGAAGTCGACGATCACGCGAATCCCGCGTTTGTGGGCCTCGCCGAGAAAGCGCTGGAAGTCGGCGTCGGTGCCGTAATCGCGTTCGATGGCTTCGTAGTCGGTCGTGTCGTAGCCGTGGTAGCTCGGCGATTCGAAGATCGGCATCAGCCAGATGGCGTTGGCGCCTAGGTCGTTCACGTAGTCGAGTTTCGAGGTCAGGCCGTTGAAATCGCCGATGCCGTCGCCGTTCGAATCATAAAAACTGCGCACGAAGATTTCGTAGAAGACGGCGCCGCGCGCCCATTCAGCATTTGCGACCGGACGGACGGCGCGATGACGCACCGGATCGGCAGTCGTGCTGCTGCACCCGAGAACGGGCAGAAGGACGGCGGCCAGCGCGGCGCGGAGCAGACGAGGCGCGATCATCCGCACATTCTAGGTTGATACAATGCCGGCGGGAGAGAGAGGTCGAAAGGAGACGTGTGAGGCCCTCGTTCGTCGCCCTCGTCCTCGCTGTTTTTGTAACCTCCGCTTCTGCCCAGGATATTACCGGTGATGTGACAGGTCGCGCTTCTCCAGGAGCGCGGATCGAGGTTCGCTCCGTCGACGGATCGACTCTCGTCGCCGCCACGACTGCCGCGCGCGACGGCTGGTTTCACGTGAGCGTTCCTGTCGGAACGTATCAATTGGCCGGTGCCGGGGTGGCGACCACAATCCGCATCGTCGCCGGACATGTAAGTCGCGTTTCAAACGGCAAGGCAATCGACGAAACGGCCACCCTCGGGCTCGTGCTCGATGCGAATGAGATCGCAAATCTGCCATTGCGACGCGATGCCTCGGATGTGCAGCGAATCACTCCGGGCGTCAACCAGGATCTGGTTGGCTTCAGCGTTTACGGATCGTCATCGCCGGAGAATGCGTTCTACATGGACGGAGTGCACCTCAACAACACGACCTTCGGCGCGCTTTCTGTGCTGATGCCGATCGATTTCGCGCAAGAGGTGCAGGTCGCGACAGCCGGATATCCGGCGGAATTCGGTCACTCGACCGGCGGAATCGTAAATGTGGTCACCAAGAACGGCTTCACGCCAATGCGCGCGACCGCTTTTGCATACTCCAGACCGCGTGGGATTCAATCGGCATCGTCGCACGCTGGCGATCTTGTGCCGTTTCTGGCGTTCGCCGCATTCAACAAGACTTCAGGCAATGACTTTGGCGTTCTCGGGAGTGGCGCGTTGTTGCGCGACAAGCTTTACTTTGCCGCCGGCTACGACAGGCTGCAGTCGACCGTCCGCAATTTGGTGGTCAGCGACTTTCGCAGCTTTGCGCCCACCGTCGCCGGGCCGGGAACTGCATTTGACAGAACCACGACCCAGAACGCGTACATGGCAAAAGTGGACTGGCGCGCCTCCGATCATCTCAATCTGATCGGGAGCGCTTTCGGCGATCCGGGCCACGCTCGCGGCGCGATCGGCTTCATCGATGGCGAAGTCAGCACATTCACCGGTGCTCGTGACATCGGTGGCAACAATGCATCGATGAACGCGGTATGGACGTCTGCCAATTGGCTGCTGAACGGTAGCGCGTCCACCCATCGGGAAAAGAGCGTGGACCGACCGGCGAACGAGTCCGCGCTGGTCATTGACATGACGATTCCGCGAAGTTTGGCAACCGGCGGCTTTGGAGGTGTCACCGATGAGCGGGGATCGCGCGACAGCGTACGCCTCGCGGCAGGACATCCTTTCTTTGCTGCCGGTAATCACGATGTAAAAGTCGGCGGCGAGTATGACCGCAGCGAAACGGACTATCGATTCCGTTACACGAGCGGTGTCTTCGTGCGGAAGCGAAGAAGTGGATCCACTATCTTTTATCAGAAAAGATTTTTCGTGGTCCCCGGCTCAACGCTCACCAACCTCACCATCGCGTCAGATATCCGCACAGCTCCGCGCGATACGTATGACGCTCTTTTCGCCCAGGATGCGTGGCGGCTGACAGATTCACTCACTGCCAACATCGGCGTTCGATGGGAGCGGCAGTACATCAGAGGCGATCCGGTGCAGCAGTTGCCGCTGCCGCAGCCTGATCTTCCGGTCGCGTACACATCTTCTTTCCGGACATCCA
>QHVX01000069.1:1770-10746 GCA_003222375.1 Acidobacteriota bacterium | reverse complement strand
CATGTTCGGGGCGGAAGTGCGTGGGCAAACGTATAACACCAATCCCAATCCGACCGTCGTCACTCCGCAACAAGGCCTGCCGCGCTCGAGTCTGATCCCGAACTACGCCGAGTTCGTGTTCGGCTCGATTCGAGGCCAGCACATCGATGAGGTCATCGTTGGAGCCGATCGGGCGTTGCCTTCCGGCATGAGTGCCGGCGCTCACCTGATTCAGAGAAAAATCGGTTCTGTCATCGAAGACTTCATGTGCGACCCGGACGGCGACTACTGCATCGGCAACCCGGAGAGGTCCCAGCAATTTTTTATCGATCCGATGACGTTCGACACCACGGCCACCTCGATCAAGCCGCGGCGCGATTTTCGTGGTGCGCAGATCGATCTTCGACAGAGGTCGACGCGATCGAGCTGGTTCGCCAGCTACCTCTTTTCGAAACTGCGCGGGGACTATAACGGTCTCTTTAAATTTGAAAATGGACAATTCGACCCCAATTTTCTCAGCGATTTTGATCTCGCGAATTTCAGCGTGAATCACAACGGATGGTTGCCGCAAGACCGGCGCCATCAGATGAAGATTGCAGCGACATCGGCATTTTCTAATTTCGGCATCGGCGCGGTATTCACGTACGCGTCCGGAACTCCGTTGGCGTCATTGGGAGCCGATGTCTTCTACGGGCCGGGAGAACATTTCTTGACGCGGCGCGGTGAGGCGCTCGGGCGAAAGCGAACGCCGTCACTGAGCTCACTCGACCTGCGGCTGAGTTATGCACTTCCGATGTCGCGATACAAAGTGGAGCTCCTCGCCGATGCGTTCAACGCGCTGAACCGTCAAGCCGCTACATTCTTTGACGAGAACTGGACGTTCGCGAACATTGCGTCGCTACCGCCTGGCGCAACAGCTGCGAACGCTCCAAACACGAATTATCAGAAGCCGGTCGCCTGGCAGACGCCGCGACAGATCCGCTTCGGAGTTCGCGTGACCCCTTAATCAGGCCGCGCGAGAATCAAGCCCTCGCTCGTCGTCGCAAATCGAAGGCCGCGCGATTCGCGCTGGAGGAGACGGAGAAGCCACTCGCGCTCGTCCGCCGATGCGCGATTCAGTCGGAATCGCTGCATTCGCATCGGCACGAGCAGCATCGATTCGATCGCGCCTGATTTAGAAAGCGCCGGCAGATAGATCAGCGAGAGCTCCGAGCGGAACTCCGCGTAACCGCCGATGCCTTCGTAGTCGTTGATGAGATCTCCTGCGCCGTACAGGATCAGATGGCCGCGGTAGACCTCGATCCGTTTTGGATGATGTGAAGAATGTCCATGAATGATATCGACAAGGCCAGAATCGATGAGCGTCTTCGCGAATCGCTCCTGTTCCGGCGAAATGTCATACCCCCAATTGCCGCCCCAGTGAATCGAGACCACCACGCGATCGCCGGGCTTTCGATAGCGCTTGATGTTCGCAATGACGTCGTTGCCTGACAGATCGCGAAGGAGATTGACGCCCGATCGTGCCGGCGATGCAGCCCACGATGACGGCACGCCGGCGCTTTCGTGCGCCATCGCGAAAACGAGAATGCGACCCTCTTTCAAATCGAAGATCGCAGGCGCAGAAGCCTCTTCGAGATTCGATCCCGCACCGGCCGTCTTCACTCCTGCGCGATGCAGCGCTGAGAGGGCGTCGGGAAGGACTTCGCGTCCCCAATCCAAAACGTGATTGTTCGAGATCACCGCGCAATCGATGCGCGCGGCGGTGAGGACATCGACGTTTGCAGGATGCATTCGATATTGAATGCCCTTTCCGGGCCACGGCGTTCCCGAGGCGGTCACCGCAGTTTCGAGGTTGACGATGCGAACGCTTGGCGCGAGCGATCGGAGGATCGACAGCGCATCTCCCCAAACGTATTCGGGAGCAACTCGCCGCGGAATTGGGCCGCTCTTTTGCTCGGCGAGCCTTACGTAGTCGACGGCAGAGTGCACATAGTCTTCGTAAATCCGCGGATCGACCGAATGGCGTTGGATCTGATCGATCCCACGGCCCAGCATCACATCGCCGGCGAGCATCACCACGGTTTTGTCGTCTGCGGCAAGCAGGCAAGTCGGAAAGAGAGCGATTGCCTGTCTTTGCATTCTGCTCTTTACATTCACAGCGCATGCGCAGCAGCGCGTCGAGCAGCTCCTGCAGCACATGACGCTCGAGGAAAAACTCGGGCAACTCACGCAGCTCGTTCCCGATCAACCGGAATTCGCTCCCGCGCTGGAAAAAGGATTGGTCGGATCGATTCTCAACTCCGGCGGCGTCGAGCAAGTCAATCAGATGCAGCGCGGTCTAAAGGTCCCGCTGCTCGTGGGATACGACGTCATTCACGGGTACCGCACGATTTTTCCGATCCCGCTGGCGATCGCGTCGTCGTGGGATCCGCAACTGGCGGAACTTTCGGCGGGCGTCGCAGCTAAAGAAGCGCGGGCGGCCGGGATTCACTGGACATTCGCGCCGATGGTCGACATCGCGCGCGATGCGCGTTGGGGCCGCATCGCGGAGGGAGCGGGGGAGGACCCGGTCCTCGGATCGGCGATGGCGGCGGCGTATGTGCGCGGTTTTCAGAGCAACGGCGTCCTCGCGTGCGCAAAACACTACGCCGCCTACGGCGCCGCCGAAGCAGGCCGCGATTACAACACGGTGGAGATATCGGAAAGAACGCTGCGCGAGATTTATCTTCCGCCATTTCGATCGGCAGTCGATGCCGGAGTCGCGACGCTGATGTCGGCGTTCGAAAGCCTGAACGGCGTTCCGGCGAGCGCGAATCATCATCTGTTGACCGATATCCTTCGCAAAGAATGGAAGTTCAAAGGATTCGTCGTCGGCGATTGGGAAGCCGTTGCGGAATTGATCCACCACGGCATCGCAGCCTCGAATCAGGAAGCAGCGAAAAAGGCGATTACCGCCGGCGTCGACATGGACATGCGGGACAACAGTTACTCGACTCTGGCGGCAGCGGTCCGCAAGGGCGAGCTTTCGCCGGCCGTTGTTGATCGCGCTGTGCGGCGCGTGCTGCGCATCAAGGATCAAGCCGGCCTGCTCGATCATCCGACGTCGAACGAAAGCGACGCATTGTCACTCGATCGCGATGCTGCCCGCCGCGTCGCGCAGCGGTCGATGGTCTTGCTCAAGAACGACAATGATTTGCTGCCGCTGCCGAAGTCGGGACGGAAAATCGCCGTCGTCGGCCCGCTCGCCGATTCGAAACACGACATGCTCGGGCCGTGGTCGGCGCAGGGGAAGGCGGAGGAATGCGTCACAGTTCGCGAGGTCATTCGAGATAGCGTCGCAGTCGATGATGCCGACGTGATCATCGCCGTCCTGGGTGAAACTCGCGAGATGTCGGGCGAGGCCGCGTCGCGCGCGTCGATCGATCTTCCGGGCGATCAGGAAAAATTTCTCGAATCGCTCGTCGCGACCGGCAAGCCTGTCGTGCTGGTTGTGATGTCGGGTCGTCCGCTCGCGATTTCGTGGGCGGCCGCACACGTCCCGGCCATCGTTCAAGCCTGGTTCCTCGGCACCGAAAGTGGGCACGCCCTCGCGGACGTGCTTTTCGGCGACGTCAATCCGAGTGGCAAGCTGCCGGTCACGATTCCGCGCGCGACGGGGCAGGTGCCGATCTACTACAACCATTTGCCGACCGGACGGCCGCCGGATCCGAAGGACAAGTACACGAGCAAATATCTCGACACAGAAATTGGCCCGCTCTATCCGTTCGGTTTCGGCCTGACGTATACGAAGTTCGAGTACAGCGACATCCGTGTGACGCCGCAGGCCGCTTCAGCGACCATTAAGAATGCCGGCAATCGAGAAGGCGAGGAGATCGTGCAGATGTACATCGGCGATCCGGTCGCCAGCGTTTCAAGGCCGGTCAA
Source organism: Acidobacteriota bacterium (assembly GCA_003222375.1). Taxonomy (GTDB): domain Bacteria; phylum Acidobacteriota; class Thermoanaerobaculia; order Gp7-AA8; family Gp7-AA8; genus Gp7-AA10. Next base: position 6,843 of record QHVX01000069.1, on the reverse strand, counting down.
GGAATTGAAGGGATTTCAGCGCGTCGCGCTGCAACCGGGAGAGAGCAAGCGCGTCGAGTTCACGATTACCCGCCACGATCTCGAGTTCTGGTCCGACCACGGCTGGATCGCCGAACCTGGTGAATTCAAGGTGTGGATCGGTCCGAGTTCCGCGTCAGGACTCGAGGGCACCTTCCAACTGCACTAGAAGTTGCACGGCGATGTCAGCCCGGACGCCGGCACGGTGTCTTTGAATCGGATCGATCGCCGCCGCAAGTCGGCGACCGCCGCTTCGACCGCTTGCGGGCTCTGATTCCATCCGCCGCGAAAGTAAACCCAGTCGATCTCTTCCTCCCACTGCCGGACGTCGGTGCCGGGGATCAACCCCGTTCGAACGAACCATAAGTTGAGATTGATCGACATCATCGACTCCGGATAGAACTTGCCGCCATGTTCCGCGACCTTCTGTCCATCCATGAAATAGCGAACGAGGCCTCTGTTCACTTGCGCGACGAGGGTGTGCCAGCCGCTCAGGGGGCCGGAACGGTTCGTGGAAGTGTTGACCTGAGTCCACGGCTCCATCTGAAATGTTTCCCAGGTCGTGAAGAAGATCGTCGGACCGGTGTGATTCCATCCGCCGTCAGGCAGATATTCGAAATCGATTTCGCTGTAATCGGGATCCATTGGCGCTTTGAGCGGACTGATGAAGTAGAAGGTCTCGACGATCTGATCTCCGGTCGGTCCGGAAGTGGCCTGATCGTTGAAGCGAACGCGCGCGGCGTATGTACCTTCGAGAAATTTTCGTTGCTGACAAATTTGCGCCTGACGCGTCCCGTCACCCTGTCCGTTCGTCACTGAAGTCATGCGCAGGACGTCCGAATCGATCAGTGCGATGCTCTCTTTTCCCCAGGCCGCGCCGACGATACCGGGGAAGCCGACTTCCGTTCGAACGATCCACCCATGTTGCGCGAGATCCTCGGGCTTCGCGTAGGCGAAATCGTCGAAGAGAACGTGTCGCGTCGCGCAACTCGTTGCAAAAAGGCAGAAGGCAGAAAGCAGAAGGCAGAAGGATTGCGTGTGCTCTCTGTGTACTCTGTGTTCTCTGTGGTGATCAATCATCGCAACGTCTCGTACAGCGTTGTCAGCAATATTTCGTCGGGATCCTCGCTGTGCTCCCAATACATCACGCCGCCGAGGTTGTGCTGCTTCACGAAGGTGGCCTTTTCACGCATGGACTGCGGATCTTCATACGTGATGAAGATGCCCGACTTCGAATTCCACAGAAACGGCGCGTGGGCGGAGCGGTCCCAGTGGCGTTTGAAACCGTTGCGATCGATGTAGTCGCGCACGAGCACGGAGTATGGGAACCCACCGACGTAGTCTTCAACAGGTTGATGCAGTCCGTTGTTCGTCGGTCTGACGCCGCACCACGCACGGCCGTAGAGAGGTGCGCCTAACACGAGTTTTCGCGACGGGATGCCGGCCGCCAGATGCTGCTTGACGAAACCTTCTGCCGACGGATAAGGAATCAGCCCGAACAAGCCCGCGTGGTGCGTTGTCGTCTTCGACCAATCGCCGGCAAAGTCGTAGGCCATGATGTTGATCCAATCGACGTACGGATGCAGGCGATCCATCTCCGTGTGTTGAAAGTAGACGCCGCCGGCGGTGGCAATCGACAGCGTGTAACGATCGCGGCCCGTTCGTCTGCGTTCGTCGCTGAGCGCGTCGAGTTGTTCGCGCAGCGTCTTCAGCAGCGCCGTGAAATTCTCTTTGTCTTCGGCCAGATACATGATGCCCGGGCCCGGCTGGCCGGGGTATTCCCAGTCGAGGTCCAGGCCATCGAGCGCGAATCGCTTGATCAACGCGATCGCGCCGGCGGCGAACCTCTTTCGCGTCGTCGCGTTGAAGGCCGCCAGCGAGAAGTTGTCGGCCCCCCATCCGCCGATCGAGAGAATCACTTTCAGTTTAGGATTCTTCGCCTTGAGCGCCTGCAATTGACTGAGATGCGCGGGCGCGTTGCGCTCGTCGACGATGACGTCGCCGTCCTCGCTCACTTTTCCGAACGCGTAGTTGATGTGTGTCAGCTTCTCGGCGCTGATGCGATAGATGTCGGCGCGCCGATGCACGTACGCGATGATGCGATAGCGCGACTCGGGCAATCGAGTGCTGCAGGCGGTCAGAAGGCAACCGATGACTGCAACGCTTATTCGCTTCATGCGGCTCGGAAATGATACAAAAAGCGGCATGAAGAGACTTTATGTTGTCGCGCTGCTTGCACTCTCCTGCGTGAAAGCGCCGGAGCAGACATCGACCGCCGGCGGTACGACCGCCGCGCCGCATGGCGGGCCGGTCCGCATCGGCTTCTCGATGGACACGCTCAAAGAGGAGCGCTGGCAGCGCGATAAGAGGCTGGTCGAGCAGCGCGCGAAGGAAGTCGGCGCTGCGCTCGACGTTCAGGTCGCCAACGGCGACGACGCCGTGCAGACCAAGCAGGCAGACAACATGTTGACCAAAGGCGTCGACGTTTTGATCGTGGCGCCGCACAACGGCGAGATCGCGGCGTCGATCGTCGAGGCCGCGCATCGCAAAGGCGTTCCGGTCATCGCATACGACCGGCTGATCCGCGACTCCGACGTCGATCTCTATCTCTCCCATCAGGTCGAGAAGATCGGCGAGATGCAGGCCGACTACGCGCAGAAACACGTGCCGAAAGGAAATTACGTGCTGATCGGCGGCTCGCCGACGGACTACAACGCACTGCTTCTGCGAAAAGGTCAGATGAACGTGCTCAAGCCGGCCATCGACCGCCACGACATCAAAGTGATCTCCGAGCAGTTCGCGCGCGAGTGGAAGGCCGAAGAAGCGCTGCGCATCACCGAAGATGCATTGACGAAGACCGGAAACAAGATCCAGGCGATCGTCGCTTCGAATGACGGCACCGCGGGCGGCGCGATTTCGGCGCTCGAGGCGGCCGGTCTCGCCGGAAAAGTTCTGGTGACCGGGCAGGACGCGCAGAAGGACGCCGTGCAGCGCATCGTCAAGGGCACGCAGACGATGACGATCTACAAGCCGATTCAGCCGCTCGCATTCGGCGCGGTCGATGCGGCGATCAAGCTCGCGAAAAAACAGCCTGTCGAGACGAAGGACAAGATCAACAACGGAAAGAAGGATGTGCCCGCGATCCTGATCGAGGCCATCGCGGTCGACAAGAGCAACGTCGACTCAACCGTGATCAAAGACGGCTACTTCACCCACGCCGAGATCTACGGCCAGTAAATTGGGCGACACCTTCGGTTTCCCCCTTTTTCTCCGCTAAGTAGAGTCTTTTCTCCAACAAGTAGAAGAAAGGGGAAACCGAAGGTGTCGCCCATCTGACTACGGCATCTTGGCGACTTTTGTTCCTGACACCGGCACCATCAGGTGCGCGTAGGGCGTGCCTTTCCACATGACCCACGGTCCGCCGCTCTTCGGATCGGTTGGAAACGCATCGAGCATTTTCAGATCCTGATAGAGGACCATGATGTGGGCTGGCGAAACGACCCAGTTGTTGTCTTTCGTCGGGCCAGTTGCGAACGGATCGGAGTTGCTGGCGCCCTTGTCGCCCTTCAGCATGTAGGCGATGCCGGTCGCGCCGACGGATGGTGTTGCCTTCTTCATCCAGGCATCCGCCCACCCCTGCCATTCCTTATCGAGGCACATCGGATCCTCGATCGACGCTCCGCCGAATTCCGCGGGTGAGTTCGGAAAACACACCCAGCCATTTGTTCCGGCGCGAAGCTGACGCGGTGTGCCCTCCGGCGTGGCCGGCCAATCCATGATGGTGGCGTGCTTCGCGATCGCCGCCGGCGCGGCGCTCATGGCGTCCGCGATCTTTTCGGAGTCGCTCACTTTTTTCGCCGACGTCCCGGAGTGAGCATGTTGTGCGAGGAGACTCGGAAGGACGAGCAGACCTGCCGCGAGAAGGACGATTCCATGACGTTTCATTGGACGACCTCCAGTGCCATGTACTATATCCCACCGACATGACGGCTCCGCTCCTCGAGATGCGGAACATCTCGAAGCGCTTTCCGGGCGTTCTGGCGTTAGACCGCGTTTCGTTCGATCTGCATCCCGGAGAAGTGCACGCGCTCGTCGGCGAGAACGGCGCCGGCAAATCGACGCTCATGAATGTTCTGGGTGGCGTCTATCCATTCGGCACGTACGAAGGCGACATTCTCGTCGACGACCGGGTGCAACGCTTCACTGGCGTTCGCGCATCTGAGCACGCCGGCATCGCGGTGGTGCATCAGGAGCTCTCGCTCGTGCCCGAATTCTCGATCGCCGAAAATATTTTTCTCGGACGCGAGCCGGTGCGCTTCGGCGTGATTCAGACCGAGGATCTCTACAGTCGCGCGCAGCGCGTGCTGGACGAATTGCAGTTGAAGCTCGAGCCGCACATTCCGGTCGGATTCCTGGGGATCGGGCAACAGCATCTTGTGGAGATTGCGAAGGCGCTCGCGCGCAATGCCCGCATTCTGGTGCTCGACGAACCGACCGCGGCCCTCACCGACGCCGAGGCCGAGGTGCTGTTCAGGATTCTGCGGAGGTTGCGCGAGAACGGGGCCGGCATCGCATACATCTCGCACAAACTCGGCGAAGTCCTCGATCTTTCCGATCGCATCACGGTGCTTCGCGATGGACATACCGTCAGCACCGATCCGACCAGCGCGCTCGACACGCATCACTTGATCGCTCGCATGGTCGGGCGCGAGGTCACCGACATTTTCCCGACGACGCAGCACAAACCCGAGAACGTCGTCTTCGAAGCGCGCGGCGTGACGGTCGAGGATCCCAATGTCGCCGGAAAACTGCTCGTAGACGACGTCAGCTTCGCCGTCCGGCGCGGCGAAGTCCTAGGCATCGCCGGCCTGGTCGGCGCCGGGCGCAGCGATTTGATGATGGCGATCTTCGGCGCGCATCCCGGCAGAACGGCGGGCCAGTTCTTCGCGGGCGGTTCACGCATCACGATCAACCAGCCATCCGACGCGATCGGAGCGGGCATCGGCTTCGTCACTGAAGATCGCAAACGGTTTGGACTGCTGCTCGATCAGCCGA
>QHVX01000069.1:0-1753 GCA_003222375.1 Acidobacteriota bacterium | reverse complement strand
CGCGGAGACGGCGGCCAGCGAGCGCTCGATGAAAGAGTTTCGCATCAAGGCGCGATCCGTGTTCACCGTGGTCGGCACTCTTTCGGGCGGCAATCAACAGAAGGTCGTACTCGCGAAATGGCTGCTCACGAATCCGAAAGTCCTCTTCCTCGACGAACCGACGCGCGGGATCGACGTCGGCGCGAAGCAGGAGATTTATCAGCAGATCACGCGACTGGCGTCGGAAGGCCTCGCGATTGTGCTCGTCTCGTCGGAGCTTCCTGAAGTTCTTGGACTCTCGGATCGCATCGTGGTGCTGCACGAAGGCGAGATGACCGGCGAATTCAGCCGGGCCGATGCAACTGCAGAAAAAGTGATGGCCGCTGCAACGGGGCACGCTGCATGACGACAACGGTGGAAGAAGTCAGCCACGACGTCGACGAAAAGCGTCTCGGACGATTTCGTATCTCGACGGCCGCCCTTCGCGCGTACACGATGGTGATCGCGCTGATCGTCATCTGGATCTTTTTTCAATTCAAGACGCGGAGCGATCTCTACCCGTACGGACTCTTTCTGCACCCGGTCAATCTCGCGAATCTGCTCAAGCAGATGTCAGTCACGGGCGTGCTGGCGGTCGGCATGCTGCTGGTGATCGTCGCGCGGCAGATCGATCTCTCCGTCGGTTCGATTCTCGGGCTCGTCGGCGGAATTGCAGCGATGACGCAGGGGTGGGGCCTGCTGCCTTCGCTCGCGTCGGCGATCGTGATCGGAACTCTGGTCGGCGCGTTCCAGGGATCGCTGGTGGCGTACTTGAACATTCCGTCTTTCATCGTGACGTTGGGCGGACTGCTCACGTGGCGGGGGGTGATTCTTTATCTGAGCAAAGGCGAGACGATTCCGTTGCGGCTGCCGGTCTTTCGTCTTCTCGGAGTCGCGCTGCTGACGCCGGCATCGGGCATCGTCCTGGCGGCAATCGCGATCGTCGCGGTCATCTGGGTCAACATCCAGCGCGACCGCACGCGGCGCCGCTACGATCTGCCGGTGTCGAGCCGGGCGATGCTGATCGCGCGGATCGTCTTTCCCTCTGCGCTGATCGCGCTCTTCATCTATCTGATGAACTTGCAGGGCGGCGTGCCGCTGCCGGTGATCATTCTTCTTGCCGTTGCGATCGCGGGAAATTTCCTGACGCAGAACACCACCTTCGGCCGCTACCTTTACGCCATCGGCAGCAATCCCGATGCTGCGCGCCTCTCGGGCGTGAATTCGAAACGACACATCCTCAGCGCGTTCGCGATCCTGGGCGGATTGGTGGGGATCGCGTCGCTGCTGCACACCGGCCGCGTCGGAAGCGCGTCCCCTGACGCCGGAACGCTGATGGAGCTCGACGCGATTGCGGCGTGCGTCATCGGCGGAACGAGCCTGATGGGCGGCCGCGGAAAAGTCGCCGGCGCGCTCCTGGGCGCTCTGGTCATGGCGAGCCTCGACAACGGCATGTCGCTGCTGAGCGTCGAGAACGCGACGCAATACATCATCAAAGGCGCGGTGCTCGTCGCGGCCGTCGGCTTCGACATGGCCGGCCGCCGGAAGAGCTGATGGACGCGGCCGCGACGGGCAAGATCGCCGTTCGAGATCAGAATTGCTGCGGAATTGTCTTGGCCCGGCCGCCGTTCACTATTTAAACTTAACCGCTAAGACTGAATAGTCCCGATCTGTATTCAGTGTTTCTGCATAGCGGAGGATTGCGGTTTGAAGCGCGGAGTCACGGGGACGTACG
>QHVX01000359.1 GCA_003222375.1 Acidobacteriota bacterium | reverse complement strand
AAAAGAATGATGTCGATCGTTGTGATCCTGCGTCGCGCGTCATCAAAATCGGAGGCGGACCGCAACTCGCCACACCCAGGAAGTCTCCGGCTATTCGAACTACGCGAGATGGACAACACCGGTGACGGGCCTCTACATCGCGATCAGGGGCGAAGGTGCAGGACACCACTGCTTGATGGATCGCTCGGTGAAGTCAGAAGGCAACGAGCTTTTCAAATTGTCGGACGAGAAGCACAACATGCTCCGGAGCTTTGCGGCGAATCAGGCAGAAAGCAGAAAGCAGAAGGCAGAAGGAGATGCAGAAGTCGTCTTTACTTCTGCCTTCTGCCTGCTGCCTTCTGCCTTCAACGTCCACTAATCGAGCAGCACCTTCCGGAAGTAGTCAATCGTTCGTTGCAAACCTACTTCCAGCGGCACTTTGGGTTCCCAGCCCAGGAGCTTTTTGGCTTTCGTGATGTCGGGGCGCCGGATCTTCGGATCATCTTCGGGCAGCGGACGAAACTCGATCGGCGCTTTTGTGCCGGTCAGGCGTTTGATCTCCTCTGCGAATTGCAAGACCGTCATCTCCGACGGATTGCCGATGTTGACGGGCGTCGTCTCATTCGACATCAGCAATCGGTAGATGCCCTCGACGAGATCGGAGACGTAGCAGAACGAACGCGTCTGCGACCCATCGCCGAAAACCGTCATCGGCTCATTGCGCAGCGCTTGCGAAATGAACGCCGGCACGACGCGGCCGTCATTGACGCGCATCCGCTCGCCGTAGGTGTTGAAGATGCGGACGATCCGCGTGTCGACGTGATGAAACCGGTGATAGGCCATCGTCATCGCTTCCGCGAACCGCTTGGCTTCGTCGTAGACACCGCGCGGACCGACCGGGTTGACGTTGCCCCAGTAGTCCTCCTTCTGCGGATGCACCAGCGGATCGCCGTAGACTTCGGACGTCGACGCGAGGAGGTATCGCGCTTTCTTGTCCTTGGCCAGACCGAGCGTTTTGTGCGTGCCGAGTGAGCCGACCTTGAGAGTCTGGATCGGTTTTTCGAGATAGTCGATCGGACTGGCGGGCGAGGCGAAGTGCAAAACATAATCGAGCGGACCTTCGCAGTGAACGAAATTCGTGACGTCGTACTTCACGAACGTGAATCCGTTGCGGCCGAAAAGGTGCTGGATGTTCGCGGTGCTGCCGGTGATCAGATTGTCCATGCAGATCACCTCGTGACCGCGATCGAGAAAGAGCTCGCACAGATGCGATCCGAGGAAGCCCGCCCCACCCGTGATCAAGGCACGGGGCATCAGGCTTTCTCTCCGCGGCCCACCGAGACGTACGTGAATCCTTCGCTCTTCATGCGCTGCGGATCGTAGACGTTGCGGAGATCGATGATGACCGGCTGCTTGAGCAGGGTGCGAATGCGCTCGAGCTTCAGAGCGCGGAACTCATTCCATTCCGTCGCGATCACCAACGCGTCGGCGCCTTCGGCGGTCTCGTAGGCGTCGCGGCAGAATTTCACATTGCTGAAGATGCGCGCCGCGTTGTCGATCGCCTGTGGATCGTAGGCGCGAATCGTTGCACCTTCTTTCTGCAAACCGGTGATCAACGGAATCGCGGGCGAGTCGCGCATGTCATCCGTCTCAGGCTTGAAAGCCAAGCCGAGAATGGCGATCGTTTTCCCCTTCACCGATCCACAAAGCGCCTTGATGACTTTTCCGACCATGCGCTGCTTGATGTCACAAAATCGACCGTACCGATCGGCACCGGACGCATGATCGAGAAAATCCTCGGCGAAGGGGGCAACGGATTCCGCGCATCGGTGGCGTCCAATCCCGAGTTTCTGCGCGAAGGTTCCGCGATCGAAGATTTCATGAAGCCCGACCGCGTGGTGATCGGCGCATCCGATCGCGAATCGATCGCGCTGATGAAAGAGATTTACGCGCCGCTGCATTCGCTCGAAATCCCATTCGTCGTCACGAACGTCGAATCGGCGGAGCTGATCAAGTACGCCGCGAACGGCTTCCTCGCGACGAAGATCTCGTTCATCAACGAGATCGATTCGCGATCGGATGCGCCGATCACCACGCGGTCGGGCTTCATGAAGTCTTCGATCGCGGAGCCTTCGCGCAGAAATTCGGGATTGGACGCCACCGATGCGCGGAATCCGTTGCCCCCTTCGCCGAGGATTTTCTCGATCATGCGTCCGGTGCCGATCGGTACGGTCGATTTTGTGACGACCAGCTTCGGACCATTCATGTACTTCGCGATGGTCCGGGACACCTCTTCGACGTACCGCAGATCGGCGGAACCGTCGGGCTTCGGCGGCGTGCCGACCGCGATGAAAATCGCGCGGCTGGAGCGAATCGCTTCGGGAAGATCGGTGCTGAACTGCAGGCGACCCTCGCCGACGTTGCGGTTGACGATCTTGTCGAGGCCGGGCTCGTAGATCGGGATCTTTCCCTGCTTCAGAGCCTCGATTTTTTTTGCGTCGATGTCGACGCAGACGACGTCGTTACCGAAGTCGGCCAGGCCCGCGCCGGTGACCAGGCCGACGTAGCCCGTCCCAATGACTGCTATGTCCAAGCCGAAAATCCTAACATGTGTAGCAGCGGGCTTCAGCCCGCCGGCGGCCTAAAGACCGCCGCTACACTACGGTTTTGGCGGCGGGCTGGTGCTGGTGGTCTGCGTCGTGCCATTCGAGCTCAGAGGTACGCTGGCTGGAGCGACGGGCGGTGGCGCGATCTTCTGCTGCGTCTCGAAGCGCTTCTCGATGCCGCGTTCCTGCCGGTTGCGAATCAGCCATCGGAGCAGCTTCGATTCGTTGATGCCGATGAGGATGTCGTTGATCGACTCGTAGACCGATGGATCGCTGATGATGCGTCCCGCGGTTCCCTGTCCGCTGTTCAGCTTTGTGACCGCGTCGTTGAGCTGATGCACGAGACCGGTGAATTCGTTGAGAGCCTGGTCACCATACTGTTTGTCATTGAGAAGCCGGGGAACCAAACCCTGTCCGTTCTTCATCGCGCTGCTGAATTCAGCGAGATTCGAAGAAGTGACGCGGAGGTTCTCGACCAGCTCGATGACTTTTTTCTTGCCCTCAGGATCGGTCAACAGCGCGGGAATCGTCCCCTGTCCGCTCTCGAAACTCTTTTGCAGATTCGCGGTGACAGACTGCAGGGACGCAGCGCTCGAAGAAAGCGAGCCAGTCAACTGCTCGGCGTACTTGTCATCGTAGACGAGTCGCCCCATGAGTCCCTTCCCGCTCTCGACATGCGAGAGGATCGAATTCGTCTTGTTGAGCGTGGCCAGGAACGTGTCGGTGATGCGCTGTCTCGTTTCGGGCTGGCTCGTCAGCTCGCCGAGGAGTCCTTCGCCGCGGTCGACGCGCGAGAGGATGTTTTTCAGCGAATACGAAATCTGAACGAAGTTGTCGACCAAATCCTCGCCTGACGTGATCAACTGATCGACGTTCGTCTGCCGCGCCGCAGGAATCTGCGAGCCCGGCTCGAGCGGATCGAAGCGAGGGTTGCCCGGGCTGATGTCGATGTAGCTGTCGCCCGCGAGCAATCCGAGTTTCTTCATGCGGGCGCGAGAGTCGGTGCGGATGCGGTCGGCATACTTGCGATCCACCATCAACGTGATCTTGACATCCTTCTGCCTCGGATCCTGCGGAAGGTAGATGTCCTTGACCACCCCAACCGTCACTCCCGAAATCTTGACGGGGTTGCCTTCCGCCAGCCCGGCGACCTGATCGAGCCGGACTTTGTATTCGTTCTTGCGCGAGAAGATCTTCTGTTCCGATCCGATGAAAAACAGGAACACCATGAGGACCACGGCGGCTGACGTAACCAGGGCGCCGACGCGGAGGGTGTTCTCTTTCTGTTTGGTGGCCATGTGTTATTTACGAACCCCCGAAGCGGTTATGACATTTCAGTGGGCTGCGCCGCACTAACCATACTAGCCTTAAAGAAATCGCGCAGGCCGGGATGATCGGCATTGCGTGCCTCTTCCATTGGGCCAATCCACTCGAAAACCCCGCGGTTGAGGAAGGCGATCCGGTCGCCTACCGAAAAGGCCGATTGGATGTCGTGGGTGACGACAACCGACGTCACATTGAGCTTCGACTGCAGGTCGATGATCATCTCGTTGATCTTCTGGGCCGTGATCGGATCGAGCCCGGTCGTCGGCTCGTCGTAAAGGATCATCTTCGGATCGAGCACGATCGAACGCGCCAGTCCCACGCGCTTGCGCATGCCGCCGGAGAGATCGACCGGCATCAGATGCGCTGTTCCGGGCAGAGTGACCAACTCGAGTTTTTCACTTACCGCGCGTTGAATTTCGTCCTCGCTCATCTCGGTGTGTTCGCGAAGATGGAAGGCGACGTTCTCGAAGACCGTCATGGAATCGAATAGCGCGCCGCTCTGGAAGAGCATCCCGAACTTCTTCCGCACCCGGTACAGGTCCTCCTCCGGAAGATCGGTGATGTCCTCTTCCTCGACGATGATTCTTCCGGTATCCGGCATCTCGAGGCCGAGCATGTGACGCAGCGTCACCGACTTTCCCGAGCCCGACCCGCCGAGGATGACCATCACTTCACCGCGATTGACGGTCAGGTTGGCGCCGCGCAGGACCTGCTTCGGTCCGTACGCGAATTCGACGAATGGCTCGCGCGTAATGCGGCGCCGGTCGGTTGACTCGCGAGGTTCGGCGCGCCGGTCTGTCGTGATGTCGGTCATCAGAAAGCGAGCAGGAACAGCTTGGTGAGGAAGAAGTCCATGATCAGAACGGTGATGGCGGCCATGACGACGGTTTGTGTCGTCGCGCGGCCAACACCGTCTGCGCCGCCGGTGGCGCGAAGACCGTTGTAGCAGGAGATCAAACCGACCGCGAAGCCGAAGAACACGGTCTTGCCGATG
>QHVX01000358.1:7036-8280 GCA_003222375.1 Acidobacteriota bacterium | reverse complement strand
AGGCCGTGAAAGCGGATGTAGAGCATCGACAGCACGAGCACGATCAGAAATGACGGAAGGACGAACGCGATGCCGACCAGCGTCGCGCCGAGAATGCCGCCGCGGGCCCAGCCGAGGTAAATGGCCAGTTGTGCGGCCAGAGGACCGGGCGCGAGCTGGGCCAGCGCGAGGCCGCGCAGGTACTCCTCAGGCGTGAACCATCGGCGCTGGTCGACGAGATCGCGCTCCATCGCGCCGGCCAGCGCGATCGGTCCGCCGAAGCCGGTCGCGCCGAGTCGCAGGAAATACGCGACTAATGCCGTGAGCGTCACGTCCCTATAATCACGGCTGCGTGTCGGATTGGGAAGCAGTCATCGGCCTGGAGGTCCACGCGCGTCTGCTGACGCGTTCCAAGATTTTCTGCGGCTGTCCGACCGCATTCGGCGCCCCTCCCAACACCCAGGTCTGCCCCGTTTGCCTCGGATATCCGGGCGCGCTGCCGGTGCTCAATCGCGGCGTGGTCGATCTCGCTCTTCGCGCCGCGCTGGCGACCGGGTGCACGGTTCACGAGGATTCGATCTTCGCGCGCAAGAACTATTTCTATCCCGATCTTCCCAAGGGCTATCAGATCTCGCAGTTCGAGCAGCCGCTGGCAACAGGCGGGCGGGTCGGCAACGTGCGGCTGATTCGCATTCACATCGAAGAAGACGCCGGCAAGTTGATTCACGGCGCCGACGCATCGCTCGTCGATCTGAATCGCTCGGGCGTGCCGCTGATCGAGATCGTATCGGAGCCTGACATGCATTCCGCCGCCGAGGCCGATGCCTACCTGACGCGTCTGCGCCAGATTCTGATGTACGGCGAAATCTGCGACGGCAACATGGAAGAGGGATCGCTGCGCTGCGACGCGAACGTGTCCGTCCACCGTCGCGGCGAACCGCTGGGCACTCGCGCCGAGATCAAGAACCTCAACTCATTCCGCTTTCTCCGCAACGCCATCGAATTCGAAATCGCGCGGCAAACCGGCGTTCTCGAGAAAGGCGGCACGGTCTCGCAGGAGACTCGTCTCTTCGACGTCCCGAGCGGGGAGACGCGCGTGATGCGATCGAAAGAGGAAGCGCACGACTATCGTTACTTTCCAGAACCGGATCTCTTCAAGCTGCACGTCGATCGCGCCTGGATCGACGACGTCGCGCGCAAACTTCCGCCGATGCCCGATGCGCGCATCGAGCGTTACAAAAAGCTCGGCATCACTGCTGTCGACG
>QHVX01000358.1:0-7008 GCA_003222375.1 Acidobacteriota bacterium | reverse complement strand
CCCGAAGGCCGCCGCAAATTGGGTCCGCAACGAGGTGCTTCGCTTCCGCGACGCCCGCGTGGCCGCGCCGATGCTCGCGAAGCTGATCACGATGGTCGACAAGGGCGCGATCGGGAGCAAAGTCGCCAAGGAAGTCTTCGAGGAGATGACGACCACCGGCGAATCGCCCGACGCCATCGTCGAGCGTCGGGGACTTTCGCAGATCGCCGATCCGACGCTGATCCGGGACGCCGCCCGCCGCGTCATCGACGGAAATCCGGCGCAGGTAGCGCAGTACCGCGGCGGCAAAGCGCAGGTGTTCGGATTCCTTGTCGGTCAGTTGATGAAAGAGACGCGGGGGAAGGCGAAGGCAGAGCTGGCGAACCAGATTCTGAAAGAGATGTTGAGTTCGTCATCCTGAGCGAAGCGAAGGATCTCGCCGACGAGATGCTTCGCTTCGCTCAGCATGACGCAAGGCTACTGCTTCATCTGCTTCATCATCTTCGTGATCGGATCGTCGACCTTGGTGTAGCCCTCCGGAGCCGCGAATTGCGATGCGTCGACGTCGCGGCGCTGAATATTCGTCACCGAAGATGTCGACGTGACGGTCATGTCGTTGACTTTGATCGTCGTCGACTGTCGTAGCGGAAACCCTCGCATCGAGCTTGTCTGCGCTTCGATGATCTTGTCGACGGTCTCGATGCCGGTGCGCAAGCCGCGGGTCTGAAAGAAGCTGGTGGCCTCCGCCGACAGCTTGTCCGTCGTCCAGTTTTCGGTGTTGAGCACCGAATGCATCGTCATCTTCTGGCCCATGGCATCGATGTCGATGTCATACGTAGCGTTCAGGACGTACTTGCGGGTCGGATAACCCTCGATCGTTCCGCCATCCCCGGCATCCTGCACGCTGACCTGCGGGTTCTTGAAATCGATCTTGACCATCCCGCCCAGACTGTTGAGCATCGATGTGCTCGAACTGAGAAGTTGATCGAGCTGCATATCGAAGTAGTTTTTGGTCGAAGGATCGAAGACCGTCATCGTCCGTCCGCCATCATTCGAAAGAACGACCGAATTGTCTTTGAAGAGCATGCCGTCGCCGCTGGCGATGTCCATCCGGAGGCGCGGTCCGTCGGCTGTCACGGTTCCGGCGATCGTCGCGGAGCGCACACCATTGGTATTGCTTTGGATTTTGTAGGTCAGAGCGGCGGACGCTGAAGACGCGATCGCAGCGATGGCGCAAGTGCTCAGAAAACGTTTCATGGCGAGCATGTTAACAGTGATAAGATCCCGCGCCGGTTTTCCCGCGCAAAACGAGGTACTTAGGAGGTTTATCTTGCGTCCACTCCGGCTCCTGATCCCGGTCGCGATGCTCATGGTCGCCTGCGCCGCATTCGGCTCGGGATTCGCGCTCTTCGAGGCGGGAGCGAAAGCGGTCGCCATGGGCGGCGCCTTCGCAGCGACCGCCGACGATCCCAGCGCGATTTTCTACAACGTGGCGGGCATCGCGCAGTTGCGCCGGACCGAGGTGTTGTTCGGCAGCACGGCGATCACATTTCAAAATCAATTCAAGGGCGATCCCAACGATCTTTTCACCGCCGGAACCCAGGGCGGACTCTATCGCGCCCACACGTTCATGGTTCCGAACGCCTACGCCGTCGTTCCGATCGGAAGCAACATGACGTTCGGCATCGGGGTGTTCGCGCCGTTCGGCCTCCGCACGAACTGGCGGCAGCCGTGGATCGGGCGTTTCGTCTCATCCGATGCGAACATCAAGACTGTCTCGGTCGANTTTGCGATCGGCGGCGGTCCCGAGTATCGCCGCGCGAGGGTCGTTCTGTCGCGCAACTCCGGCGCGATCAATCCGTTCACCGGACGGTTCGTGGACGTCGCGAACTCTTACCTTTCCAGCGATTGGGACGACAAATGGGGCTGGAACGTCGGCGTTCTGTTCAAGCCGACCGACAACTGGCGCCTCGGCGCTTCGTATCGAGCGCCGATGACGATCGACTTCAACGGCACCGCGACGATCACGCCGATTTCGAGCGGCAACGCGCAGTTTGACGCCGTCGTTGCGACGCAGCTTCCGCCGACACAGCCGGTGACGACTTCCATTCCGATGCCATCGTTCCTTTACCTGGCTGCCTCGACATCGATGATCACGAACTGGGACATCGAGTTCGATGCCGTGCGCAACAACTGGAGCCGCTTCAAGGAGCTGAAAGTCAACTTGTTGACTACTCCGGCTGCCAGCTTCACGCGGCCGCAGAACTGGAAGGACACCTGGTCGTATCGCCTGGGCGCGAATCATCCCGTCACCGACGATTGGGACATTCGCCTCGGCACGCTTTACGACAAGAACCCGCAACCCCCGGCGGTCGTCAGCCCGCTTCTGGCGGATGCCGACCGCATCGGCATCAGCTTCGGCGTCGGCTATCACCGCGGCCCGTGGGTCATCGACGCCACCGAATTCGCGCTGCACTTCAAGCAGCGCGGCACCGAAGGACAAAGCTCCGACAATTTCAACGGGACATACAAAACCGACGCGAACCTGATCAGCCTCAACCTCGGCTACCGGTTCTGACCAAAGGAGACCACATTCATGATGCGCATTCGAAGCTTGATGTTGCTGCTCATCGTTTTCGTCGCAGCGCCCCTGCTGGCCGCCCGAGGCAGTGCGAACTTCACAACCTTCGTGGCAATCGGCGACAGCTACGGCGCGGGCGTCGAGAGCGGCTCGCTCAATCTCAATCATCAGCCCTTCAGTTGGCCGGCGGTGATTGCGCGGCAGGCCGGCGTTGCTGATTTTCAGCAGCCGCTGGTCAGCTTTCCAGGTCCTCAGGGCGCGCCCGAGTTGCAGCTCGTGGACATCATCAAATTCCCGCCGACGATTTTGCCGGCACCTGGCGTGGGGCAGCCGATCAATCTCAATCTCCCGCGGCCGTACAACAACCTCAGCGTCCCCGGCGCGTCGGTCACCGATGTCATCACGCTGACTGGAAAAGAGTCGGCGACATCGACCGCCCGCGCGTTCGCGCAGTTTGTTCTTCGCGGTCTGGGAACAGAAGTCGATCAGGCACTCGCGCAGAAGCCGACATTCATCGCGATCTGGATCGGCGGCAATGACGCGTTAGGCGCCGTGTTGGCCGGCACGCCAGCGGTCCTGACGCCGCTCGACACGTTCAAAACGTCCTACAACAGCATGCTCGACAAACTGACGGCCGGCGCGCCGGCAGCCGGCATGGTGGTCGGCAACATTCCGAACAACGTGCTCGCGCTTCCCTTCATCACCAGCGTGCAGCCGGTGTTGATCGATCCGGCCACGCGCAAGCCGGTCATCGGTCCGAATGGACAGCCGATTTCTTTGGTGGCCGACCTGGGCGGTGGAACGATCGGACAGTTGCCGGCCGGCAGCCTCGTGCTTCTCACAGCATCATCGAAGATCGCCACGGGGTTTGGCATTCCGGGAACGCTCGCGCAGATCCCACCGTTCAATCAGCTTCCCAACGTGGGCAAGCCGCTGGCGGACACCGACGTTCTAACCCCGGCCGAACAGGCAGTGATCAAACAGCGCGTCGACGACTTCAATACTGTGATTCAGCAGGCCGCGCAGCAGCGCGACATTCCGGTCGCCGACATCAAAGGCTTGTTCGATCGCGTGGCGGCCGGCATGTTCGTCGGACCGATTGCACTCAACGCGTCGTTTATCACCGGCGGCTTTTTCAGCCTTGACGGATTCCATCTGACGGACATCGGATACACGCTGTTCGCCGACGAATACATCAAGACGATCAATAACGCCTACGGATCGCACATCCCGCTGGCACCTCTGAGTCAGTTCCTCGCGAACAACATCGCGACGACCACCTCGGGTCTGGTGTTCGTGCCAGGGACGCCGTATGAGGTGAGCGCAGAAGCAGCGGAGCAGATTTTGTTCTTTGCGCCGAAGTTGCGGCGCGCGCGCGCCGTCATCGCGCACTAGAGTGGAGCCGGCTCTCCAGCCGGCTCATCCGCCGCCTGAGAGGCGGCGCTACGTTCCCGCTGGTCTTCCGCGAGGCGATGGCTTCGAGATATCGATGATCGCCATGCGCTCTTTTTCGTCGTACCAGCAGTGAAAGCGCTTGATGCCTGGTACTTCGATTTCGTAAAAGCGGAAGAAGCTCGGAATGTGTATCGACGTCGATTTATCCGACTGGCGGATCTTCGCCGATCCTTCTTCCTTGCGGTCGACAGGCTTGATGCCAATGACCTTGCGCTTCTTGTCGTAGAACAGATGCGCGTTCGCTTTGCCGCGCAGCTTCAGCAACGATGCCACCGAGGATGGCAAGCGAATCAAACGTGACTGAACGATCGTCGCTGAGGCAGGAAAGCGACCGAATTCAGGTTGCGGCTCCCACTTCTCTAAGGCCATGTCCGACTCCTCACCCATCACCGACCGCATGAAGCAGCGTATGTCTTACGATCATAAAATCCGATGGGATTTTGTCAACAATTAACCGCATGCGATAAACAGATTCCATCCAAAAACTTATTCTGACTTACCTTATGCGGATGCAATTTCGGAAGGATGGACAGGCATCCAATTCGTACACATAACCGCGCTATGTTCAAGCATACATTTGGCTTAGACCATATACCTGCCTGGTGCTGGCACTCGATTTCTGTGACGTTGGACCGAACCGATTTCCTCGAACGGCTGATTCATTTGTTCGAAAGCGCTCATGTGCGCTTCTGCGTTGTGGGCGGGATTGCAGTCAAGTACGCGGAACCGGTGGTCACACTCGATCTCGCCTCGTTAGCCCGTCCGGAAGTACGCCCGGTCCAGCGCGCGATAGTGCACAGCCTCCGCGACATGGCCGCTGTCGATGCGGTCCTGCCCCGCCAGATCGGCGATCGTACGCGCGACTTTGAGGACGCGATCGTATCCCCGCGCTGAAAGTCCCAATCGCGATACCGCGTGCTCGAGAAGACGCCGCGATGACGGCCCGAGCTCGCAGAACCGGCGCAATTGTCGCGTGCTCATCTCGGCGTTCGACTCCGCCTGCGAGCGGCGAAAACGCTCACGCTGCATCGCGCGCGCCGATTCGACGCGTTCGCGGATCGCGCTCGACGCTTCGCCGGCGGTCGTCGAGCCGATTTCTTCGGCCGTCAGCGCCGGAACTTCGACCTGCAGATCGATGCGATCGAGCAGTGGACCTGAAATCTTGCCCAGGTAACGCGCGATCTGCATCGGACCACAGATGCATTCGCGCCGCCCGTCATTGAAGAATCCGCATGGACAGGGATTCAGCGCTGCCGCCAGCGTGAAGCGCGATGGAAACGTCACCGTCCGCGTCACGCGTCCGATCGTGACGATGCCATCCTCCATCGGCTGCCGCAGAAGTTCGAGCGTGTCGAGGCGAAACTCCGTCAGCTCGTCGAGAAAAAGTACGCCGTGATGCGCGAGGCTCACCTCGCCGGGCCGCGGCGGCGTTCCTCCCCCGACGAGTCCCGCCGTCGAGATCGTGTGATGCGGAGCGCGAAACGGACGTCGCGCCAAAAGACCGCTTCCCGCGGGCAAAGTTCCGGCGACCGAATGAATCTTCGTCGTGACGATCGACTCCTCGAGCGCCAGGCGCGGCAGAATCGACGGCAGCCGCTTCGCCAGCATCGTCTTTCCCGATCCCGGCGGCCCGATCATCAAGATGTTGTGACCGCCGGCAGCCGCGACTTCGAGAGCGCGCTTCGCCTGCGCCTGTCCGCGAACGTCCGCGAAGTCGGCGCCGTCGGGCGGCGGATCGGATCCATCCGGCGACGTCGCCGGCACGATGCACGCCTCGGCGCGCAGATGTCGTAACAGCGCCGGCAGATGCGGCGCCCCGATCACGCGCAGCGACTTCACCGCTGCCGCTTCGTTCGCGTTGGCAGCGGGCACGATCAGCTCCCGAACAGTCGTATCGCGCGCGAGAGCCGCCGAGATCGACAACGTTCCGCGGACCGGTGCCACCGTTCCGTCGAGGGAGAGCTCGCCGACAAAAACGCGTTTGGCGATGTGATCCTCGTGAAGAAGCTCGGATGCCTGAAGGATTCCTAGGGCGATGGGCAAATCGAATCCGGAGCCTTCTTTTTTCACATCGGCGGGCGAGAGATTGACGGTGATGTGGCGCGGCGGCAGCCAGAAGCCGCAGTTATGCAGCGCGGAGCGAACGCGCGAGTAGGCCTCGCGGACGGCGGCATCGGGAAGACCGACCAGTGTGAAGCCGGGCTGCGACGCCTGCGCAGCGTCGACTTCGATAGTGATGCGCACGGCGTCGATGCCTAACGTCGCGGCGGACCAAACCTTGGACAGCATGGCGGAATCGCCATGCGAAGTCCTTCCCCGAATCCGAGGGTACCTCGGATGGTTGTCGGGTTGTCAAGTTGTCGGGATGTCTCGCACGGGCAACCTGATAACCTGACAACCCGACAACCATGCGCATCACAATTCCGCACAAGATGAACAAATCAACCGCACGCGAGAGAATCGAAACGCGCCTGCATCAATTGCTGAGCACCTATGGCCGTTACCTCTCTGAGGTCGAGCATCGCTGGGAGGGCGACCGCCTCGTTTTCTCAGGCAAAGCCAAGGGGATGAAGGCCAACGGGACGGTCGACATCACCGACAACGAAGTCATCATCGACGGCAAGCTTCCGCTCCTCGCGAAGCCTTTCGAGCCGCGGATCAAGAGACAGATCGAAAAGGAAGCGGAGACGATGTTCCGGACGTAGCCTCTACGCCGAGTGGAGCTACTGCGGCGTAACGGTCGTAACGTGCTGCGTCTGGTTGTTCGTTACGCTCACAAAACCCCATAAACGAAGGCCTGGCGTCAGCGGGGCGACCTCGATTCGCACGCGATCCTGACCTTGGATTTCGAACAAACTGTTCAGCGGGACCTCCGCATAGGCGAGGTCGAACAATGGCGACCCCGGTCGTCGTTCCGTTTGCAGAGTCACAATTCTTTCTAAAAGCGGGACGTCCAACTGAGGTTGCGGCCCGGCAAACTTGAACGGCACGAT
>QHVX01000357.1 GCA_003222375.1 Acidobacteriota bacterium | reverse complement strand
ACGCGTCCTCGACTATCCGTACTACGCCGGCCTCTCGCTTCTCGCGCCCGGCGTGCACGACTATTCCTACAACATCGGATACACGCGACAAGATCGCGCTGGGAATCCCGACTACGGTACGAAGCCGGCGCTTCTCGCTCATCACCGGGTCGGGATCACGCGGTACTTCACAGGCGGCTATCGACTCGAGGCAAATCAGGACCGGCAGAGCGGTGGCCTGACAGCCGCCTTCGTCATCGGGCGCATCGGACAGATCAGCACGAGACAACGGTATCGGCGGTTACGCCGGGGCCTTCCGGTATCTGTTTCAGGGCCGTCATATCAGCGCGCTTCTGTCGACAGCTCGATTCACACAACCGTATGTGAACCTGTCGACGACCGACGAGCGAATCAAAGCGCAGCACGATTTGCAGGTCACCACCGGTATTCGATTCGCAAATCTCACGGCACGTTTTTCCGAGATTGATCGCTACAACCTGCCGTCGCGCCGGAACGCCGGGCTGATTCTGACGATGCCATTGTTCCGGCGCGTGAGTCTGCTGGCGTCCACCTCCCGCGATCTGATCGCGAAGAAGCCCGGCGATTCACTCCTTCTATTAACCATTCCGCTCGGCCACGGGCACTTCTCAACCTCTCGCATGTCGATGGATCCCGACCGCAGAAAGACCTTCTCGACGCGTCTGGAGAATGCGATTCCGCTCGGCACCGGTGTTTCGTACATCGTCGAATCGGAGCGCGCTCCCGAGTCGCTGGACTCGCGTCATGCATCGATCGACTACCGAGGCAATCGCGGAATCCTCGGGGTCGATGTTCAGGACCACGCCGGTTCCACGGAATACGCTTTGCGCGCGGCGGGAAGCATCGTCTGGATCGACGGCGCACTCGTCCTCGGCCGGCCGGTGCAGGAAGGCTTCGCGGTCGTTCGCGTCGGCGATCTCCAGGGCGTGAAGGTGCTGCAGCGCAATCAGGTGATCGGAGTGACGGCCGCCGGCAGCAAGCTGCTGGTGCCTTCGATGATCCCGTACTACGAAGAGAAGCTGGACATCCAAGCCCCGGATCTCCCCTTCGAATATTCGATCGGAAATACGACTCGGTCTCTGCGCGTGCCGTATCGCGGCGGCGACGTGATCACGTTCGACGTGATGAAGCTGCGCGCCATCGAGGGCACGATCGTCCGCACGGCAGGAAAAAACCGGGTCCCGGTCGCTTTGGCTGAGCTGAAGATCGAGACCCCGGCCGGCATCGTCAGCTCAGTCACCGGCCGCGGAGGAGAGTTTTATCTCGAGGGGCTCAAGCCGGGCCGGTACCGGGCCACTGCGACGCAGGAAGGCGTCGCGCCGTGTCGATTCGTCCTCGTCGTATCGGAGAACGAGGGGATTTCGAAGGTCGGTGACTTGCCTTGCACTTAATGAATGCAGTATTCTCTTCGGCCTCTTCAAAAAAGCAGAGGGAGAGACAGACGATGAGGAAACTTGTATTCGCGCTTACAGCAGTTCTTTGTCTTTGCGCCGCGGCCGCGTCGGCCGCTACAGCGACAGGGACGTTGTCGGTCAGCGCCACGCTCGTGAATAGTTGCAGCGTCACCAGCGGTTCGCTGAATTTCGGATCGGCGCTTACCTACAGCACGACGCTCGCACAGACGGATCAAACAGGGACGTTCGACGTCACGTGCACGACCTTGGCCGCCTATACCATCGATTTGGATAACGGCCAGAACGCGCTCGTGACGCAGAGGCGGCTGAAACATGCGACAGCGGACTTCCTGAGCTACAACCTGTTTCAGGATTCCCTGCGCGCAGTACCGTGGGGCGCGGGTGTCGATGCGAAGATCGGTCAGATCGGAACCGGATCGGCGCAGACCAACTCGGTCTTCGGCCGCCTTCTGGGTCAAACGCCGACCAGCAACGGCGCCTACAGCGACACCGTAGGCATCACGGTCAACTTCACTCCGTAACGGTCTCGAGAGAAGTTTTTCTTGACTTTTTCTTCCTGCGGCTTATATTTAACCTTTGAGTTAATTAACCGTATGGTTAAGGACAACGACATCCTCAGTACGACCTTCGCGGCGCTCGCAGATCCCACCCGCCGCGCCATCCTGGCTAAGCTCGCTTCCGGCGAGACGTCGGTCACGAAACTTGCCGAGCCATTCGACATGAGCCTGCCGGCAGTCTCGAAGCATCTCAAGGTGCTGGAGCACGCCGGCCTGATCGCGCGCAGCCGCGACGCGCAGTGGCGTCCGTGCCGCCTCGACGCCGGCCCGCTCAAGGAAGTCGCCGACTGGGTCTCACACTACCGCCGTTTCTGGGAAGACACCTTCGATCGCCTTGACGAATACCTCACCAATCTGAAGAAAAAGGAGAAGAAAAATGTCCGCCGTCGTAAAAAGTAACGACACCGCCGCGCGCGAGATCGCCGCCAGCCGCGTGTTCGACGCTCCCCGCGAGCTCGTCTGGAAGATGTGGAGCGATCCGAAACACATCGTGAACTGGTGGGGCCCGAACGGCTTCACGACCACGATGCAGGAAATGGACTTCCGACCAGGTGGTGTGTGGCAATTCATCATGCACGGGCCCGACGGCCGCGATTATCAAAACAAGAGCGTCTACCGCGAGATCGTGAAGCCGGAGCGCATCGTCTACTCGCACGTCTCGGGTCCGCTCTTCGACGCCACCGTGACGTTCACTGCCGAGGGCAGCAAGACGCGCGTCGAAGTTCGGATGCTGTTCGAGTCCGTCGAATTGCGCGACCGAACAGTCAAAGAATACGGAGCGCTCGAAGGTCTCCGCCAGACCCTGGCGCGCCTCGGCGAAGAACTATCGAAGGGATTTGAATTCGTTCTCTCGCGGACGTTCGATGCGCCGCGCGATCTGATGTGGAAAGCGTGGACCGAGGAGGATCGGCTGGCGCAGTGGTTTGGGCCGAAGGGCGTCAAGACATTCCACTCGAAAAATGATCTGCGCGTCGGCGGCATCTATCACTACGGTTTGCGCAATCCCGACGGCGCGGAGTACTACGGCAAGTGGGTCTATCGCGAAATCAAAAAGCCCGAGCGGCTGGAGTTCATCGTCTCGTTTTCCGATGCAAACGCCGGCGTGACGCGTCATCCGATGGCGCCCGAGTGGCCGCGCGAAATGCTGTCGACGATCACGTTCGAGGAGCGTCAGGAGAAGACG
>QHVX01000355.1 GCA_003222375.1 Acidobacteriota bacterium | reverse complement strand
AATTCAATCCGACGAAGATCGCGCTGGAAGCCGACT
Source organism: Acidobacteriota bacterium (assembly GCA_003222375.1). Lineage (GTDB taxonomy): Bacteria > Acidobacteriota > Thermoanaerobaculia > Gp7-AA8 > Gp7-AA8 > Gp7-AA10. The sequence goes on along the minus strand of QHVX01000355.1, from coordinate 2,485 downwards.
CCTTTAGCGACCGCATTCCGAAGCGCTACGCAGAATACGTGGCCGGCAAATATGAGCTCACGCGCAACGAGATCGATCAGATCGGATTGCGTCTCGCCAGAGAACTCGATCACAAGACGGTGTACGCAGTGGATGTCGACGGCGAGTTCCCGTTCCAGCGCATCATCGACTACGCCAAGGCGAGCGACCGCTCGAAGGAGCTCGACGCGATGATGGCCGAGATCGGCGGCATGGTAAAGGCGGAGAATACGTATCTCGCCTCGCACACCGTCCTCGAGACGCTGCTCTACATGAACGCCGACAACAAGGTCGCCGAGGATGTGGGCTTCTACTATCGGGAGGCGCGCTTCGGTCAACCCGGCGATTGGGCCGGCGCCGATCTGGTTGCCGACTGGTTCCGGCGCAACATGCGCATCTACAGCAATGTCCTGCAGCTCGCCGACTCTCCGGGCGAGCGCATCCTGGTCATCTTCGGTGCCGGACACCTCGGCTGGCTGCAACACGACTTCGCGAGCAATCCCAACCTCCGCTTGCGCAAGCTCGCCGAGTTCGCCAGGTAAAGAGGCGCGTCCCCGGCGTATCTCCACGCATCCTACTTTCCGTCGTAGGCCTTCTTCAACGTCGGAATGTCGATCTTCTTCATCTGCAGCATGGCCTTCATGACGCGCTGCGATTTGACAGGATCCTTGTCGCGCAGCATCTCGTTCAAAATCACCGGCGTCACCTGCCACGGGAAGCCGTATTTGTCTTTGAGCCATCCGCACTCGATGATCTGTCCGCCCGCGGAGAGCTTGTCCCAGAAGTAGTCCACTTCCTCCTGTGTCTCGCAATTCACCATCATTGACACCGCCTCGGTGAACTTGAATTGCGGGCCGCCGTTGAGTGCCAGGAATTCCTGCCCCGCCAGCTCGAAGGCCACGACCATGACCTGGCCTTTCGGTCCTGGTCCGGCGTCGCCGTAACGCGAGACGTTCTTGATCTTCGAGTTTTTGAAAATCGACGTGTAAAACTTGGCTGCCTCTTCTGCTTGATTGTCGAACCACAGAAACGGTGTGATTTTTTGCATAATGCATCTATGACGTATCACATCGCACACGTCAAGATCGCACGCGTGCGGGATTCGTGGCGCGCCTCCGTACGGCGCGCACGTCATCCTGAGCCGCGCAGACGGCGAAGGATCTCGTCAGCGGGGATCCTTCGCTTCGCTCAGGATGACGCGCGGTGCCCTACTCCCCTGCGAAGAACACCGGATCGCCTGATGCGTTGTCGACCATCGAGCCGTAAGCGAACAGGTACGGACCGCTGTCGGTGTGCGACTGGAGCGTGACGGTGCCCAGCGCCGCGATGTTCAATGACGGGAAGAGCGACGCCAGCGAAAACTGGGTCTGCGATCGCGGCGCGAGCTGCACGAATGCGTTGGCCAGCGGTTCGCCGCGCGATGTCAGTAGCGTCGCCGTGATGCCGATCGACACATCGCCGCTGTTCACGAAGCCGACATTCGATCGGAATGCGCTGTCCGATCGGAGTCCGGGAACATAGCTGTCGGAACCGAACGCCTGCACGGGATCGATCGACTGTCCGAATGTTCCGCCGTTCGCCGCGGTGGTATACGTGCGGCTCGCGATGATCGGACCGTTTCCGCCGTTCCACAGCACTTCGAGCGCGCCACTGCCGCTCGACGCGCCGAATTGTGACAGCACGTCACTCAACACGACAGTCTGATTCGTTGCGATCGCCACCGGCGTCGTCGCGTTGAGATATCGCAGCGTGACGACTATCGTCGACGCGGCCGGATTAAAGAGACGCACATCGCTGCGCCAGAACGTTCCGTTGATCCCCGGCGCGCGACCGACCGCCGGAATGACCGACCGCGATCCGCTGCGTGCGCCGCTTCCCTGCAGATAGATCGGGTCCTGCGTGCGATTGTCGACGACCGAGGCGTAGACGGAGATCGCGTCGGCGACGGTGGCGTCAGCACGCATCGACAGCGCCGTGAACGGCCGATTGTTCACCGCCGGGAAAAACGAAGCGAGCGACGACTGCTGGAAATTGTTCGCCGCCACTACGAGGCTCGTGCTTCCCACCAGCGATCCATTCGCATCGTAGAGCGTGAGCGCGACCGGGACCGGCGTGTTGCTTCGATTCACGAGTCCGATGTTCGTGCGGTAATCGGAATCCGATTCGAGTCCGGTCACGAACAGCGTCTGCGGCAGATCGCCGGAAGAAACATTCGGCACGCCCTGGCCGTAGGTGCCGCTGCTGCCGCTGGTGTACGTCCGCGAAGTCATCTTGATGACCGGCGTGCTGGCGGCGCTGGTCGCTTCGACTGCAACCGCACCGGCGCCGCTCGGAATGCCGAAGATGTCGAGCAGCGCATTGCCGTAGGTCAAGGTTTGCTTCGGCAGGAGAAAGATCGAGCGCGATTGCACACTGCCGCCGGCCGCCGGAATGAACAGCAACTGTCCGCTCGCTGCCTGCGATCCGG
>QHVX01000354.1 GCA_003222375.1 Acidobacteriota bacterium | reverse complement strand
CCCGAGTGATAGTCGAGGGCGTCATCGCGGCCATGGTCACCCATGGCCGCGGATTATCCCCCACCCACCGAGTTGGGACGTAAGGATGTTGGGATGTTAGAAATGTCGTCGCTCTAACATCCCAACATCGCAACCGGGTGGGAGGGAGGGCTCAGCGAATCCAGAAAATCGGGTTCTGCTTATCCGGTACGCCCATCACATAAGTCTTGCCGTTGATGGTGACCTGAAACTCTGAATAGTCTCCGTGACCCTCGTCGTGTCCGCGAGACATCGTGTCGGCGATGGCGTACTCGTTGATGGTCGTGTAGAGGTCTTTCGCTTTGCGAAATGACGTGAACCCGTTGTAAGCGTCCTGAATCTCGTCGCGATCGGGGATGAACATCTTTCCGCGCGACCACATGCAGGCGGCAGCCTGTTCGGCGTCGTTCAGCGACGTGCCGCCTTCCTTCCAGGTCTGCATGAACACGCGCATCCGAACCTTCGCTTTGTCCTCGGGCTGTCCGCCGCCGAAGAACTTATGGATCAATGATGCGACCGCATTCTGGTCAACTGACGGCGCAGCCGCCTGCGATTCCTGCGACTGCGATGGGGATTGCGGCTGCGGGATGCTGCCGGGCTGGATGGTCAGCTTCGGCGCCGACGCGCCTGCGGCATTTGCCTCGCTGGCCATCGAGTCCGCCGATGGTTTGTCGAGGAAATGCTTCTTTGCCACCACCAGGGCCATGATCACAGCAACGAAGCCAGCGAACTTGAGGAAGAGTTTCACCGTTAGACCGCCTTTCGCTTACGCGTTGTCGGTTCTTCCCTCGGCGGCGCCGGTTCCACGCGCGGGCGAGCCGCCGGGCCGGCGATGTCGTGTTTGCGGCCGGTCAGGTTGTTCCACGCGATCGCAACCGCCGGAACGATCGTCACCGTCGAATAGGTACCGGCGATGACGCCGACCAGCAGGATCAGCGCGAACTCATGGATCACCTTGCCGCCGAACAGAATCAACGCGATGAGGACGATCACGACCGAGCCTGAGGTCAGGATCGTTCGCGACAGCGTCTGGTTCATCGCGTGGTTCAACTGCTCCTCCAGCGTCGCACGCGTCTTGAGCTTGCGACGGTTCTCGCGAACGCGGTCGTAAGTCACGACCGTATCGTTGATCGAATAGCCGACGATCAGGAGCAGGGCCGCCACGATGTTGAGGGAGAACTCGCCGTTTATCATCGCAAGAAAGGCCAGCGACACGCAAACGTCATGGATGATGCAGATCACGGCCGCCACGCCGAACATTAAGTCGAATCGCAGCCACAGATAGGCACCCATCGCGAGTGTGGAAAGGATGACCGCCCAGATCGCTTTCTGCTGCAGCTCCCGGCCGACTTGCGGTCCGACAGTCTCCTGATCAAATACGTTAAAGGCACCGAGGTACGTCCGCTCATTGAGGACGCGGGCGATGCCCACCGTCACGCCGGGGACCGAGGTCACCTGCCGCATGTCAGTGAAAATACGGAGCTCGCTGCGCCGATTGATGATGTTGTCCGCGACTCGCGCGTAATATGCGCGCGCATCGGGACGCGTCCCTTTGTTGTCGGGATCAACGGTCGCGAGAAGGTCGGTCAGTTTGTCGCGGCCCCAGTAATTGATGTCGAGTTTCGACGGATCGGCGCCAGGGTTGAGATCGCGAAGAAGCTTCGAGACGACCTGACCGGCGTAGTCGCCCTCGTGGTGCAGCTGCGGAAGGCGGATCAGCACAGAGTTCTGATCGGCTCTGTCGTACTGCTGGATCGAGGCGTCGGCGAGATCGGCGCGCAGCCGGTCCATCGGAACCGCGCCCTTGAACTTCAGGATGACATTCGCGCCGCCGGCGAAGTCGATACCCCAGTTCACGCCTTGCTTGTAGAAGAGGAACGCGCCGACGAGGATCACGGCCAGCGAGAACGCCACCGCAT
>QHVX01000353.1 GCA_003222375.1 Acidobacteriota bacterium | reverse complement strand
ACGTTGAAATCGCTCTTGCGGCTCTTGAACGGCTCGGTATCGAAGAGCTTCCCGACCATGCGCTGCACGTCGCGATGAAACTTCGGCAACTCGGCCTCGTTGTAACCCTCGCCGATCACCAGGATGTCGACCTTCGCCGGCGGCAGGCCGTTGTCGATCACGCTCCAGACTTTTCCTGCGGGCGGGCGGTCGGCGGGATTCACGAACCGCGAGTTGGGGTCGATCAGCGTCGAGAAAAGCTCGTGGAACGCGTTCTCCTTGTCGCGTTTCTTGATCACCAGTTGCACCGGCTTCTTCGGCCACGGAAAGCGCACCGATTCCTCGAACGTGCCGGCGCGCTGTTTCGCTTCGTCGGTCGTGACCCATTCGCCGAAAACCGACGCGAATCCACGCGAGTAGATCACCTGATTCGTCTCGCGATCGATGACCTCGAAGAAGTAGTTGCCGAGGTTCAGGGTGTCGGCGAGGCGGGTGCGGCTGCCCGGCCAGCGGCCATCGGAGACGACCGACGACATCGCGATGATCTCCTGGCCACCCTTTCCGGTGTGAAAGTAGTTCGCCCGCATGGTCTTGTCGAGGAAGAAGTCGTCGAAGCGGGCCGCAAACGCATTGGTCACGAAGAGGAAAACGAGTATCAGCTTGCGCATCGGCGGATTGTAAACTTGGATCGATGCCCTTCCTTCTGATTGCCCTTCTTGTCCTTCAGGAACAGCAATACCAGGAGCGGATCACTGTCGAGCGCATCCTCATCGACGCACGGGTGACCGATTCGCGCGGCAATCCGATCACCGATCTCAAGCCGGCCGACTTCCGGGTGCGCGTCGACGGAAAGCCGGCGATCGTCGAAACGGTCGATTGGATTCCCGAAACGGCCGCGGAGCGCGAGCTCGCCGAAATCGACAAGGCGCCGGCGCAGGTCAACACCACGATGAATGTGCCGGCACCGCGCGGCCGTCTTTTCATTTTCTTTTTTCAAACCGATTTCGGGCGGCATCCGTCGCGTGTCATCGGACAGATGGACATCCTGCAGCGGATCGATTCGTTTCTCGACTTTCTCGAGCCCGACGATCGCGTGGCTGTCTTGTCCTTCGACTCGCATTTGAAATTCAGGCTCGACTTCACCGACAAAAAATCTGAGATTGCGGCCGCAATGCACGATGCGATTCTGATCAACGAGCCGAACACGCCGCACGTCGTGCCGATGCCCTCGCTCCGATCGCATCTCGATCCGCAGGTGATGAAGGATGCACGCGATTCTTCGCAGGCGCTTCTCATCATCGGCAACGCGCTGCGGCCGATCCCCGGACCGAAGTCAATGATTCTTTTCGGATGGGGACTCGGAACGCTCAGCGGCGGCCGCGTGTGGATGGAGCGCTCTTATCCCGCGGCACGGCAGGCGCTGGAAGGCGCGCGCGTCAGCGTGTTCTCGCTCGACTTCACGCAGGCCGACGCGCATTCGCTTTCCGTCGGCCTCGGACAAGTCTCCGGCGACACCGGCGGCTTCTACGCGTCGACATTTCGATTTCCAAACATCGCGATCGAGCGACTGCACAAAACGCTGGCCGGCCACTACGAGCTCGAAGTGCGAAAACCCGATACGAAGATTCGCGGCCTGCATACGATCGAAGTCGATGTCGATCGCCGCGGCGCGGAAGTGATGGCGCGCAGCACGTACGTCGATCGCGACTAGTGTAGTGGACCGGTGCTTGCACACTTCGCCGCGCGGGAGGATGTATGCCGAAGTACGGTAAGAAAGCAGGAGAGAAAGTCGAGCGCGCGATGAAGGAAAAGAAGCAGGGCAAGCTGCGCTCCGGGCGATCGGGAAAGAAAGTGACGAGCCGCAAGCAGGCGATCGCAATCGGCCTTTCCGAGGCGCGGCGCTCGGGCGCGAAAGTTCCGCCCAAGAAGGGCGCTTCGAAGAAGAAATAACGCCCTGTCATACTTGCGCGCATGACGCGCACGAACACCGCGCTCCTCATCGCCCTCGGCGTCGTGTTCGTCTGGTCGCTGATCCGGCCGCACGATTACTTCACGTGGTTCCTCGAAGTTTTTCCCGCGATCATCGGCCTCGTGATTCTGGCGGCGACCTGGCGGCGATTTCCACTCACGCCGCTGCTCTACACGCTGCTGATGATTCATGCGGCGATCCTGATGATCGGCGGGCATTACACGTACGCCGAAGTGCCGCTGGGGTACTGGATGCAGAGGGTGTTCGGCACTGCCCGCAATGATTACGACCGCATCGGCCACTTCGCCCAGGGCTTCGTGCCGGCGATCATCGCCCGCGAGATCCTGATTCGAAAGAACATCGTGCGGAGCCGCGGCTGGCTCTACTTCATCGTCGTGTCGATCTGCCTCGCCTTCAGCGCGCTCTATGAACTTTTCGAGTGGCGCGTCGCGGTCGCCACCGGATCGAAAGGCGATGCATTCCTCGGGACGCAGGGCGACGTCTGGGATACGCAGGAGGACATGGCGACCGCGCTGGTCGGGGCGATGCTCGCGCCATTGCTGTTAGGCCGCATTCACGACCGCCAGTTGCTCAGACTTTATCCTGAGCGCGGGCGGGCTGAGGGTGAAGGGAGCGAAGGATCTCCGGTGGCGCAGCGACACTGAACGCCCAGGCGCTGCCATGGCGAAGCGGCGCAGCTGCTCCACCGTAGATCCTTCGCTTCGCTCAGGATGAAGTGAAATTGCGAAATTCGGTCTCGAGCTGATCGAAAATCTTCGCGGCCGCTACGAGAGCGCGAATCGCATCGCGAAGCGCGTTGATGTGCGTCGGCGCGTCAGCGAGAAAGATTTCAATGAGCTCCTGACGGTCGATGTATGGAGCACCGGCTTCAGCCGGTCCCAACCATCGCGCCACAACGCGCAACAGCTCCGCCTCCTCGATCGGCTTGCTTACGAAATCGTCCATGCCGGCGGAGAGGCATCGCTGTCGGTCGCTCTCGCCCGCGCTGGCGGTGAATGCGACGATCGGTGTATGTCGCTGCGTTCCTTCGCGCTGCCGAATCCATTGCGCCGCGCGGAAGCCATCCATATGCGGCATGTGGCAGTCCATGAAGACGAGATCGTACGGCGTGCGATTGACTGCCTCGATGACTTGCAATCCGTTTTCAACGACGTCGACTTCGAAGCCGAGCTGCTCGAGGCGGCGCATCGTCAACTTCCGATTCACGCCCTGATCGTCGGCGACCAGGACGCGCTTACGCATCGCGGCGGCCGCGAAAATCGGTCATGAAGCAGATCGTGAGCATCACCAGCGAGATCAACAAGTAGAAATTGCGCGAGTGGATGCCTTTGGCAAAGTTCGCGAGCCACGGAAGGACGAGGAACATGAGGGCGATGAGAACTTCCACCACGCCGTGCACCGGAAAGCGGATTGCGCGCAAAACACCCAGCGGATAGCGCGTGAGAAGCGAGAGCACCAAGAGCGTCGTGCCGAGCGTATGTGCCGTCGTGGCCTGCGGTCCGGTAAAACCGGCGATCGACGGTCCGATGAATATGAATGTGACGAGCGCGTAGTCGATGATCGCGTGCGACCACGCGCCGATCAATCGCACGGCGGGACGTCCCGTCCTTCCCCCTGATCGAGGATCCAGAATCGCGGGCTGCCATTCGCCGCTAGCGCGCGTTCGAGATCGCGGACAGGCTCGAATTGTCCGTCATCGCCGAGCTCGAAAGAACCGAAATGAATCGCAACGCTGGTCTGCGAGCGCAAAACGTGGTGCGCGCGCACCGCTTCGGCCGGATCGATGTGCGCGTAACACATGAACCATCGCGGCAGATACGAGCCGATCGGCAGCAGTGCCAGGCGTATCGGCTGGAAGCGCCCTCCGATTTCCTCGAAGTGGTCGCCCCACCCGGTGTCACCGGCGAAATACACGTTTCCGCTGCGCGACGCGATCACGAAACCGCTCCACAGGTTTCGATTGCGATCCGAAAAACCACGCGCGGAAAAATGTTGCGCAGGTACCACGGTGATCGGACCTTCGCTCTGCCACCAGTCGAGCTCTGTCGCAACGATGCCGTGACGCTTCATCAGCGCAGCGTTGCCCAGCGGCGTGATGATCTTGCAGCCGGCGAGGCGCTTCAACGTTGCAACGTCGAGATGCTCGTAATGATTGTGGCTGAGCAGAACCACGTCGATGGGCGGAAGATCCTCGAATCGAATTCCGGGCGCACGATGCCGTTTAGGGCCGGCGAAGGCGAACGGCGAGACGCGATCCGACCATACCGGATCGGTGAGGATGTTCATGCCATCGAGCTGCAGCAGCGTCGTCGAATGATTGATGAAGGTGACGCGAAGTTCGCCGTCACCCGCGCGTTTCGGCGGCGGCGGACCGAAGGGGCCGTCGAGCCAGCGCGACCAGTAACCGCGGCGGCGATTGAATTGCCATTTCAGGAATGCGCGTTCGCTCTGCCATCCCGGACCGGGATTGTGAAAACGGCGGCCGTCAAAATGTTCGGTCAGTGGTCCGCGGTAGCGCGGCGCGGCGAGAAAGCGGCGTTCGATGCCGGCGGCCGCCGCCGCGGCCGCAGCGGCGATCGCGATCGTTTTCGTCGGCCGGCGCATCCGGTATATCCTAAGCGGCCCGGCGCGGAAATAGCGCGCGGAAGCGGTTCGTTGAGAACGATCCCGACAGGCCCTTAGCTCAGTTGGTTAGAGCGCCACCTTGACACGGTGGAGGTCAGCGGTTCGAGTCCGCTAGGGCCTACCAACTCGGCCGCAGTCGTGTTCTTTGCAAGTCAAGGCTTCGTAGAACGACGCAGATGCGAGGCGCCCGAAACGCACGCGAGGAGACGTACAAACCCATACGTCGACGAGCGCGAGCGAGGGCAACGAAGCAGATGCGGCGTTATACGAAGCCGAGTAACAGGCGCTTAGCTCAGTTGGTAGAGCATCACCTTCACACGGTGGGGGTCATCGGTTCGAGTCCGATAGCGCCTACCAATTCTAAACTTCTCATGCCGCTCACGTTAGGAGAAACGGAGCGGCGTTTTTCTTTTGGCCAGAATCGCCGAAGTGTTCATGCAAGTGTTCATCGGGTCCCGCACCGGTCCGTTCCGATGCTCTCTTGCCTCGACTGAGTCACTTTCACGATCGGCGATGTTCCGGCATTCAGCCGCTGCCACTCGGTGGATGAGTCTAGCGGAGGGCGCGTTTAGGAACGGAGTTGCGTGAGAAGTCGCGCTGGGCAAGGGCCGAAAACGAACGTTATTTCACCGCGTCGCGCAGTTGCTGAATGTGCACCGCTTTGATTGGCGTGCCGGCGCTCAGCGCCGGATCCGTGAACGCAATCTGCGGCAGTGCCAGAATCGAGAGAGATGTATTGATGTCGGCGCGAATGTCCGCGATGTCCGAGGCACGAATCGGTGCGCCCACGGTGAACGGCGCCGCATACGTCGTGTCGCCCGTGGCGATCGCGCGGAGCG
>QHVX01000068.1 GCA_003222375.1 Acidobacteriota bacterium | reverse complement strand
GCGGGAAACTGGCCTCCGGATCAAAATTCATCGACATCCCGGAAGGCGACCACGGATTGACGGCTTTCGTCGGCCGCATCGCTCCCGAAATCCATAAAGCCTCTGATATTCTCAGCAGTACTCCTTGACACTTGAAGCGGGATACCTGATTGGGCCGTATCGCGTCCTCGCGCCGATCGGCGCCGGCGGCATGGGAGAGGTCTATCGTGCCCGGGATACCAAACTCGATCGCGACATCGCGCTGAAGATCCTTCCGCCCGACGTGGCCAGTGCCGAGGCGCTCCGAAGATTCGAGCAGGAAGCGCGGGCGGCCTCGTCGCTGAATCATCCGAACATCGTCGCGATTTACGACGTCGGCCGCTCCGAGTCGATCGCGTACATCGCGATGGAGCTGATCGAAGGCCAGACTCTGCGCGGACTGATGGCGGGCGGGCCGATGCAGGTCAAAGAAGCGCTGCGGATCGCCTCGAAAGTCGCCGACGTTCTGGCGACCGCCCACGAGCGCGGAGTCATCCATCGCGACCTCAAGCCCGAGAACGTGATGATCTCGCGCGAGGGCTACGTGAAACTGCTCGACTTCGGACTCGCGAAAGTCCGATTGTCGATCGCCAGCGGCGACAGAACGCAGCCGCTGACGCACACGACTGCCGGCCACGTCTTCGGAACGGCATCGTACATGTCGCCCGAGCAGGCTGCCGGGCGTGCGGTCGATTTTCGTTCGGATCAGTTTTCACTCGCCGTGATCCTTTACGAGATGATCACCGCGCGGCGGCCGTTCGATCGGCAAAGCTCCGCCGAAACGCTGACCGCCATCATCCGCGAAGATCCGCTGCCGCTGGGTGTCAGCGACCTCTCGGGCGGCCGGGAGCTGCAGCAGATCATCACTCGCTGTCTCGCCAAGTCGCCTCACGATCGCTACGCATCGACACGCGATCTGTCGCGCGATCTCCGCGACCTTCGCAATCGTCTGTCGACAGGCTCCGACCGCACCGATCGCTCGCTGCGGACGTTCAGGCTCGATGCGCCGCGCGTTCCGGTGATCGCCGGCGTTGTGGTTTTTCTGCTGATCGCCACCGCGGCGACGATGTGGCTGACGCGCAGACAGATGCAATCGTCGCCGCCGGTCGTTGCGAGATCGCTGGCGGTCATTCCGTTCCGCGACGTCAGCGGATCGGTCGAGAATCAGATTTTCAGCGACGGCATTTCGGAGATGGTCAGTGCGCGTCTCGATTCGGCGCCCGGGCTGCGCGTCATCGGTCCGTTTGAAGGCACAGCCATGCCGGCCGGATCGGATCCCCGCGATATTGCCAGGCGCCGCGGTGCAACGCTGGTGCTTACCGGCAGCGTGCAACGTGCCGGCGAGCAACTTCGCGTCAGCTTTCTACTTCGCGACATCAAATCGGACTTGCGGCTGGCCGGAGACACGATCACGGCGCCGAGCGCAGAGGTGTTTCCGCTGGAGGACCTCGTGGCTGAAAGCGTTCTCCAGGCGCTCAATGTTCCGCGCACGCGGCGGATCGCGCGCGCCGGAACCGCGCTCGCTGGAGCGGACCAGCGGTCGTACACGCAGGCGGTGGGCCTCATTCAGCACATGCAGAGCGAGGACTCGCTGGATCAGGCCATCCACATGCTCGAGACGTTGCTGCAGAGCGCGCGCGATTCGGCGGCCGTCAACGGAACGCTGGGAAAGGCGCTGCTGCGCAAATACAATGTGACGCGGAATCGCACGCTGGTGGATCAGGCCGCGATCTACGCCGAGCGCGCGGTTCTTCTCGATCCGGATGATGCCGACGTCCACGTCACACTCGGAGAATTACGGCGCGCGAACGGCCGCTGGCCCGAGGCCAGGACCGAATTTCAGCGCGCTCTCATCCTGCAACCGCAATCGGTCGATGCGCGTCTCGGAATGGCCGACACGCTCGAAGCTCTTGGCAAGTTGCCCGATGCTGATCGACTGTATCGCGAGGCAATGTTGCTGACTCCCGATTACGCTGATGTCTACGGGAAGTACGGACGCTTCTGCTATCTGCATGGACGGCTGGAAGAGGCGGCGCGTTACTTCGAGAAGCAGACGGAGATTCTCCCCGACGCGCCGCGCGGTTATGCAAACCTCGGCGCCGCGCTGCAAGGACTGAAGCGTTACGATGAAGCCCTGCGCGCCTATCAACACTCGATCGATCTCCGTCCGACCGGTGCTGCCTACTCCAATCTCGGCAGCCTGCAGTTGTACCTCGGCAAGAATGCCGAGGCGGCCGCGGCGTATGAGAAGGCGGCGGCGCTGACCCCCAAGAACAACGTCTATTGGGCCAACCTCGGCGACGCCTACCGCTGGACGCCGAAACAGCGGAGCAAATCGGGTCCGGCGTACGAACAGGCGATTCGGCTTCTGCGCGACGATCTGGCGGTCAATCCGAATGATCCGGTCGCGCGCGCGCGCCTGGCGAGCTGTCTCGCAAAACGCGGCGACCTTCGCGCGGCGCAGATGGAGCTGGACATGGCCCTCAAGACGGATCCGACAAACTCGGAGGCCCTGTTTCAGGCTGCGATCGTAGCGAACATCCGCGGCGATCGCGACGGCGCGTTCGGCTGGCTCGAGCGAGCGATCGCTTCCGGCCGTCCGGCCGCCGACGCCGCCCGCGATCCCGAGCTCGCCAATTTACGGAGAGATCCTCGCTTTCAGAAAGCGCTCAGCACGCCCAAAGCAAAAACATAGGAGGGAGAGTCCATGCGCAAAACGACCCTGGCATTCCTCGCGATCCTTGCGGTGTCGCTCACCGCGTGTAAGCACCTTTGTCGTTGTGACCTGGAATACAGCAACGTGTGCAACAGCAAGAACCCGCCGATCGTGTGCATCGATTCTGATTCATTGGCTCCATCTCAGAATCCGGTGCACATCAAAGGTGGAGATACTGCTCACTTTTACGTCACGTCCGGACATGGAAGTCTGACGATCACCTGCGAGCCCGGGACGCCTGTCGAATACATCGGACACGACGGAGGGCACGCCTGGGTCCGCACGCTGCCCGTCAAGGAAGCAAAAAAGTACAAGTACACGATCAACGTCGACGGGCACATCAACGATCCGGACATGGTCATCGAGCCGTAGCACCGTCGTCATCCTGACCCCGCGGAGCGGGGGAAGGATCTCATCGGCGAGATCCTTCGCCGTCTTCGCGGCTCAGGATGACGATCGCGTGGCGCGACGCCGCAGTGGGGCGATGACGATCAGTGCGTCGTTCGCGTTGACCGCGCCGAAGCCTTGCAGGGTCGCGCCGCCCGGGATGTAGATTCGGCCGTCGACGACCGCGGCGCCGATGCCATGCCGAGGGATCGTCATCGGAGCATCGGCGCGCCAGGTATCGGTCGGGATGTCGTAGACCTCGTTCTGTTCGAAGACGCCCGTCGGCGAGGACGGGTTGCCCTCGCCGCCGAAGACATAAATGCGATTGCCGATCGCAGCCCAGCGGTCGGTGATTGGATCGTACATCTCGAGAGCATCGACGTTGCGCGATGTGCGACCGCCGGCGACGTACAGCTTTCCGCCAACCGCCGCTGCGGCGAGGTGCTCGCGCGCCGTCGGCATCGGAGTGAGAATCGTCCAGCGACCGGTGAGAGGATCGTATGACGTGAGTGCATCTCCGCCGGGATTTCCGCCGGCGACGTAGATGCGTCCGTCGATTGTCGCTGCTGCTGCGGCTCCGCGCGGCGACGGCAGTGACGCGACGCGCGACCAGACGTCGATCCGCGCATCGTAGCGATAGACAACCGATGTCGGATCGAAGTTGAGCGTGCGATATCCGCCGATGACATAAATGATGTCGTCGACGGCCGCGGCAGCGGAGTGATGCAGCGGCTCTGGGAGCGGCGCGACGAACCGCCATCGGTCCGCGATCGGATCGTACTGTTCGACGGACGCCAGAACGCTCATCCCGGAGATGCCGCCGATCGCGTAAACCTTTCCACTCGCCGATGCGACTGCGAGCTCCTGTCGCGCGCTTTGCAGCGGCGCGAGCGAAACCCAGATTGCGGCGAGGAGCGGGATCACATACATAATCTGCGCCGATGCTGGCGCTACTGCTCGCAGCAACCCTCTCCAAACCAATTCCCATCGCGGTCTGGTACGGCGGCGGAAAGGTGCGCGCGCCGATGCTCGATCCCGATCCGCTCGCGCATCGCGACGAGTGGCGTGCCGATCTTCGCCAGATCAAATCGCTTGGATTCAATTCTGTGCGGACGTGGTTCGATTGGGCGAGCGCCGAACCGCGCGAAGGCGAGTATCACTTCGAGAATGTCGAGCAGCTCGCCGATCTCGCGCAGGAAGCCGGCCTAAAACTCATCGTCCAGGTCTACGTCGACTCGGCGCCCGACTGGGTCGGCAAGAAATTTCCCGACTCGCACTTCGTCTCGATCAGCGGCGAAACGATGCCTTCGCACGCCGCGCCCGGCTACTGTTTCGATCATCCCGGCGTTCACGCGGCGGTGTTGCGGCTCCTGACGACGATCGCGCAGCGCATGCGATCCAAGCCCGCTTTTCTCGGCTGGGATCTGTGGAGCGAGCCGCACGTCATCAATTGGGCGGAGGCGACGTACATGCGGAGCGCGGAATTCTGCTTCTGCCCGTACAGCGTCGCGCGGTTCCGCAGATGGCTGCAGCAGAAATACGGCACGCTCGACGCGCTCAATCGGAGCTGGTATCGAAGGTTCGAATCGTGGGACGACGTCGAGCCGAATCGACTCAGCACGATTCTGTCGTACACCGACTACATCGACTGGCGATCCTTCATCACGCAGAAGCTGACCGAGGACCTGCGCGCGCGCTATGAAGCGGTGAAAAGCGTTTTGCCCGATGCCATCGCGACGAGCCATGCCGCCGCGCCGAATCTCTTCACGAGTCCACTGTCGGGTGACGGCACTCCCGACGACTGGCAGATGGCGGGCGTTGTCGATTTCTGGGGTACTTCGTTTTATCCGAAACATTCCTTCGCGGTCGGACGCGATCCAGCGTGGCGCGGCGCGCTCCTCGACTTCACGCGCTCGGCGACGCGCGGAAACTTCTGGATCGGTGAGCTGCAGGGCGGATTCGGCACGATCGCGCTGCGCGTGAGCTCGACCGTCACGCCAAACGATCTCCGCGTGTGGATATGGAGCGCGCTCGCGCGCGGTGCGAAAGCCGTCAACGTCTACGCGTGGTACCCGATGAGCTCCGGGTACGAGTCGGGCGGCTTCGGTCTGATCAATCTCGACGGCACGATCACCGAGCGCGCGCGTGCGGCGGGCGCGATCGCGAAGGTCGTCGACGCCAATCGCGATTTTTTCGCGAACGCGCGCCCCGCGCCGGCGGAGGTCGCGATCGTCTACAACCCGCTGGCGTACATGGTGGGCGGGCGGCGGCCGCTGGCCGTTGCGGGCGCGCAGAGCGAAATCGCGGCGATCGAGCGCAACTCGATGCTCGGTTACTATCGCGCGTTATTTCCGACCAATGTGCCCGTCGATTTCGTACATATTAATGATATAAATAATCATCACTATAAATTGATGATACTTCCATATCCGCTGATGATCTCCGAAGATGCCGCGCGTGCCCTGAAGGATTTCGTGCGCAACGGCGGAACGCTGGTGGCCGAGGCGCGGTTGGCGTGGAATGACGAACGGGGACGCGCAAAGGAAATCATTCCGGGGTTCGGTTTGAACGAAGTGTGCGCCTGTCGCGAGACCGCGGTGCAGATGACTGCCAGCGGAAAAACGGACGTGATTTTGGAGAGTGGGGATCGTTTCAAAGGCGCCTTTTATCAAGAAACTCTCGCCCCTCACCCCGTCCCTCTCCCCGCGTCGCGGGGAGAGGGTGGCCGAAGGCCGGGTGAGGGGGCCATCGCCCATTTCGCCGACGGCTCGCCGGCGATCGTCACCAACAATTTCGGCAAAGGCAAAATGATGGCGATCGGCACATTCCTCGGCAGTGCCTACGAATCGGATCGCGACGAAGCGCTCGCGAAATTCATTCGCTCGCTGCTCGATTGGGCCGGCGTCGCCCGCCCGCCCGCCGCGCCCGTCGAATTGCGCACGCTGGAGTCGGGCAGTCAGCGCGTCGTGTTCGCGTTCAATCACGGCGATGTGCCCGTGGAAGTCGGGCTCAAGGGCTTCGATCTCGAAACCGGTGCTGCCGTCGATCGAAAAGCAATCGCGCCGAATGATGTTTGGGTTGTGCGAGTCAAGAATTGAGTCGCTGGACCGCCCTCATCCTCCTCTCCATCGCACTGCTCCTCGGCATGTCGCTGTGGTTCGGGATGTCGGCGGTCGCGCCGCAGGTCGCGAAGGAATGGCACCTGAGCGCGGCGGCGACTGCCTGGCTGACCTTGACGGTGCAGATCGGATTTGTGATCGGCACCCTTGGCAGCGCGCTATTGAATTTGCCGGATGTGATCCGTGCACGCCATCTCGTCGCGATCTGCGCATTTCTCGGCGCGGGGGTGAACGCGCTGCTCGCATGGACCGTTCACTCGATCACGCCTGCGATCGTGCTGCGTCTCGCGACCGGAATTTTTCTCGCCGGCGTCTATCCGCCCGCGATGAAGATCATCGCGACCTGGTTCAAGGCCGGCCGCGGATTCGCGCTGGGCGTGTTGATCGGCGCGCTCACGCTGGGCAAGGCGTCGCCATACCTCGTGAACGCCGTCGGCTCGTCGAGCTGGCGTGTCAATCTGCTGTTTGCGTCGCTGCTGGCCGTCGTGGGAGGCCTCATCGTTCTTCTGCTGCGCGACGGGCCGTACGCGCTGCCCAATCAGCCTTTCGATTTCTCGCAGGTGACGAGCGTGTTTCGGAATCGCGGCGTTCGGCTCGCGAACTTCGGCTACTTCGGACACATGTGGGAGCTGTACGCGATGTGGACGTGGGCGCCGGCGATGTTCCGCACCGCGATGACGCCGCGCCTCGCCGAAGTCGCGTCGTTCGTCGTGATCGGAAGCGGGGCAGCCGGTTGTATCGCCGCGGGGTTGCTCGCCGATCGCCTCGGCCGCACGGTCGTCGCGTCAGCCGCAATGGCGATCAGCGGCGCATGCTGCATCATCATCGGGTTCTTGTACGGCCGATCGGAGTACGCACTGCTCGCGATCGCAATCATCTGGGGCGCGAGTGTCGTTGCAGACTCCGCGCAGTTCTCGGCGTGCGTGACCGAGCTCGGCGATCCACGCTACATCGGCACCGCGCTGACGCTGCAGACCTCCATCGGCTTTCTGATCACAACTCTGACGATTCGACTCTTGCCGATCCTGGTCAACGCTGTCGGCTGGCGCTTCGCCTTCATCGCCCTCGCCCCAGGCCCCTTCCTCGGCATCATCGCGATGCTGCGACTGCGTTCGCTTCCGGAGGCCAGGCTAATCGCGGGCGGGCGAGGGTAAACTCTGCGCATGCGAAAAATCAGCGTTCTCGTCGTGCTCATTCCCGTCATCACTGCCGCTCCTTTACTTGCGGACTCTGTGTGCAAACCGGTCAACGGACACTTCGAGGCAACTGTCGTCCCGCCTGGCGCAGGACACTGTCCTTCTGTTCCGGGGACGCTATGCACAGCCGGCCGCGTCTGGGGCGGCATCCAGGGAAACTATCAGTTCGTCGCGACGGGGTTTTTACCGTCTGCGACGATCGGTGGCGTCCCGTCCGTTTTCTTCTTCACCGGAAAAAGTACGATCTTCCTCAAGAGCGATGAAGAGCTGCTCGGCACCGACACGGGCAGCATCGATCTGCCGGATGCCGGCGGTCTCGGCGGGTTCGCCTCCCTGATCACATTCACAGGCGGTACGGGAAGCATGAGTGGCGCGACAGGCCAAATCCGCTTGCGCGGCGAGCTGAGTGCGGGAACGACCAGCGGCGACTATCTCGGCACTCTGTGCACGCCGTGATTGCGCAGGCGCGGATCGCGGTCACTCGCAGAAAACGCGAACTTTGACGTCAGGTTCATCGACGTCGATCGTGACGTCCTCGAGCTGATCGATGAGCTCTTCGAGATTCTCCGGTTTGATCTGCGCCAAATCGAGTGTCACGCCGCGCTCCTGCATCGCTTCGTTCACGCGCGCACGCGCTTGAGGCGGAATCAGACTCGCCAACCGGACACCGGCGCGCAAAAGCTGCATCGGCGCGCGGACGTTGACCTTGGTCTCGTCTTCGCCTTCGACGATGAGGTGGAGATACTTCGGCTTGCGCGACGATGGTTCACCCGGCTGACCTTTCTCGAGGGCGGCCAGGAGGCGCTCCGCTTCATCGGCGTTGATCTTTCCTTGTGCAAGCATCTCCAGAATCATGCGGCGTTCTTCGTTCATGAGCTCTCCAGTTCGTGAATGGCTTCTTCGGCGGTGATCTCGCCGCGATGCAGCCGTTCGAGAATCTCGGCGCGTGAGGGCCGAGGGTTGGTGTCGACAAAATGAAGGGCATTGGCGATGCGAGTCAGACGGGACTTGATCGTGGGGTAACTCACGCCGAAAATCTGTTCCATCTCCTTGATCGAGCCATGCGTGCGGATGAATGCGGTGATGAACACCAGATCCTCGGCGCTCAGCCGGGCGAGATCGGGCAGCTCGAACGATCCCTCGATCGCAACATCTTTCTCTGTCAGCCGGACCCGCTCGACGATCATCCGTTGCCCCTGCGTGATTTGCGTGAGCTCCTGCCAATCTGAAGTTTTTGAAGTTTCTTGCATCAGGATCTTAATTTTCTTAATTAATAGGTCAATTTTATGAATATGTCAAGGGATGATGCGGGGTTGAAAGAGGTTTTCCGAGGCGATCTGTCGTCCGTCGAGATGGCCGGCGCGATGCTCGAAGACCTCGGCATATCCACACATCGCCGATGGGAAGGCGGCGTGCAAGCCATGGCGGCGGAGACCGCCCTGGTTCCGGGCCGCACGGCCGTGCTGCTCGTGCCGTCGATCGCGTATGAGGAGGCGAGGGAGGCGCTCGCCAGTTTCGACAATCCCGAACCTGATTACGTCGGCGAGCTATCGACCGAAATCGCCGCCAACCGGCGCAAGCGCCGCGGGATGGCGTCCGTCATCCTGTTCATCCTTTTCGCGCCGATGGTCATTGCGCTAATTGCGCTTCTGGTCGTGCTGGTAGGCTCGCTGTTCAAGTGACGGCGAAGCCGTCATCCTGACCCCGCGGAGCGGGGGAAGGATCTCGAGCTGCGTAACCTGAGATCCTTCGCCGTCTTCGCGGCTCAGGACGACGTCACTTCCACAGCGTCTGCCACCACTTCTTGTCGCTGGAAGCAAAGGTGATCTTTTTCCGAACGTCGTCGAGATTCCATCCGGTCAGCTCCGCGACATTGCGCGCTTCTTTTTCCTGACGCTCGCGCAGCGAGGCGTGGTAACTGTCCGCCGCGTCGCAATAGTTGTCGCCGGTCCACGGATGATGCAGAACGTAGCGCGCCTGGAAGTTCTGACGATCGCCGGTTTCCTGGAAGACCAGATCTTCGGGGAAGTGCTCGCGGTCGTAACGCACATGGAGGCGCGTCAGAAAAACATCCGCGGCCCCGCCGCTGTTCGGATCGTTCGAGACCCAGAACACTCCGAGCGTGCGCAACTCCTGACGGGAGAGAGGGTTTGCAGCGCACGGATCGCACCAGTTCATGTCCCACGCATACTCGGTGAAGAGAGTGCTCATGTTTTCCTTGCGCACCTGCTCGCTGAACAGCGCCTTGTAAAAGGGAGCGAACTCCTGCTTCACGTACAGTGGCACGTCGATGTCGCTCGGCAGCTTGATCGTTCGATAGTTCGTCGCCTCTACCCGCCCCTTGCGCGTGATCGTGTAGACGAACAATTCCTGCGGGCCGGCGGCATTGACCGTTCCCAATCGCACCGGCAGCATGAACTTCGGCGACTCGTAGGCAACCGAGATCGGACGCAGATAGCTGTAGCCGAGCTTCGCCTGTTCGCGGAGGTTCACTTTGGCGACGAAGAATTTCATGTTCTGTTTGATGTAGCTGCCGAGGACTTCGGACGCGCCGGTCGGAATGGTGTAGCCGTTCTGGCGAAGCCATGTTTCGAGTCCGTCGCTCTGCGCGGCAGACAGGATCAGGATGTCGTACTCGCCGACGGTGTATCGCGCCTCGATCGTAACGCCGAGTTGTTTGTCGCGCTTCTCGTCGCGCATTCCCGCCCTGCCCGCCACAGTGATGGATTCGGCAACGCTCGGCAGGCGGCATGGATCGGGGTCGAAGTACTCCACCAGCCGCGGCGCCGAATAAGCGTCGAGATGCTCGATGAGCGCCTTATCGGCGATGTGAATCTGATCGCGCGTGATCATCGTCGGGACAGGAATGACAACCGCGAAGTCTTTCGGCTCGCCATGAAAGTCGTTGGCCATCGTCATGACGGTGCGGTCGCCGCTGCGGACGAGCGCGACTTGTGAGGCGCGGTTGAAAATCTTCGCATCACCCTTCGCGACATAGAAGCCGCAAAAGGCCTGAGCATTGGCCGCGATGAAGAAGGAGAGAGCTGTGAACTTGATCATTGCCATATCGTCTGCCACCATTTCTTGTCGGCCGGCGTGTCCGTCGAAACCAGATTCATCTTCCTGCGGACGTCGTTGACGTTCCATCCGGTGAGCGACGCGAGATTGCTTGCTTCCTTTTCCTGACGCTGACGCAGCGATGCCTTGTAAGTCTTGGCCGCTTCGCAATCGGAGCTGCCGGTCCAGGGGTGACGCAGGACGTAGCGCGCCTGGAAGTTTTGCCGGTCGCCGGTTTCCTGGAAGACGAGATCCTCGGGGAAGTGTTCGCGGTCATAGCGCACGTGCAGCCGCGTCAGAAAGACTTCGGCGGCGCCACCGCTGTTGGGATCATTCGAGACCCAGAAAGCGCCGAGGTTGCGGAGCTCCTGGCGCGAGAGCGGATCGGCGGCGCACGGATCGCACCAGTTCATGTCCCATGCGTATTCGGTGAACAGGGTGCTCATGTTTTCTTTGCGGACCTGCTCGGAGAACAGCGCTTTGTAGAACGGAGTGAACTCTTCCTTGACGTACAGCGGAACGTCGACATCGCTGGGAAGCTTGATGGTTCGATAGTTGGTCGCTTCGACGCGACCTTTGCGCGTGAGCGCGTAGACGAAGAGTTCCTGCGGGCCGGCGGCGTTCACGGTGCCGAGTCGCACCGGCAGCATGAACTTGGGCGACTCGTAGGCCACCTGAATCGGACGCAGGTAGCTGTAGCCGAGCTTCTCGTGTTCGCCGAGGTTCACTTTGGCGACGAAGAACTTCATGTTCTGCCGGATGTAGCTGCCCAGGACCGAAGATGCGCCGGGCGGAATGGTGTAGCCGTTTTCACGCAGCCACGTTTCGAGACCGTTGCTCTGTGTGGCCGACAGGATGAGGATGTCGTACTCGCCGACCGTGTATCGCGCTTCGATCGTGACGCCGAGACTGCGAGCCCGCGACTCTTCGCGCGCAGCCTTCTGCGCGTTCATCGGTGCCGACATCGGCATGCGGTCCATCGCGTACATGCGGCAGGGGTCGTAATCGAAATATTCGACGAGCCGCGGCGCGGAGTAGGCATCGAGATGATCGATCAGCGCTTTGTCGGCGATGTGAATCTGTCCGCGCGTGATCAGCGTCGGAACGGGGATGACGATGGCGAAGTCGTGTGGCTCGCCGTGAAAGTCGTTGGCCATCGTCATCACGGTGCGATCGCCGTCGCGGACGAGCGCCACCTGCGACGCGCGATTGAAAATCTTGGCATCGCCCTTTGCGACATAAAAGCCGCAGAACGAATACGCGGGAGCAACCCAGGCACAAAGTGCCAGCGCCACTGCGGTGAGACGGACCATGATGAGCCTCCTTGTTTCCAGGTGTAGCGGCCTCCGGGCAGCAACACATCGATGATGGGCACCAGCAGCGAGCAGGCCGCCAGCGACCACAAGATTCCATTGGTGTGAAAGAGCTTGAACTGAACGTACCGCGCGCCTAACGCAACCAGGACCGCGAACAGGATGCGGCCCGCGCGCGAATCAGGCGTCGTCTTTGGATCCGAAATCATGAAGAAGGTGAATAGCAGCAGTGCGCCGTTCTCCAGGCGATGCAGCGGTATCGTCAGCGGCTCGCCGAACCAGAGTGAACGGCCGATCAGAACCGCGCTCCAGGCAGCGATGAAGGCATACGTGACGTCGCTGCGCGATGCGCGGTTGACGACCAGGCCCCCGAGACACGTGATCAGAAAGCCGAAGAACGCGACGTTGCCCCATTGCCCGGGCGACACCCACACGCGCGGCGTGGCGATCATCAGCGCGACGATCGCGATGTTGGTCGGATTGAAGATGTGCTTCCCGCGCCAGCGAATTGCGAATTTGCTGCTGATCGCGATCCCGGCCGCGGCCAGAAGGAAAACAATCGAGTTGCTGCGCAGAAGCAGCGCCAGCGAGAGTCCGGAAATCGCGGCGCTGCGCGGATCGAACTTGACGTTCCAAATGCGAGAGCAGACCCACTGTGCTCCGATCGCGGCGCCGATCACCAGGGCGGCGCGAAACCACGTCGTGTCGAAGTCGAGCGCTGTTAGGCCGTATAGCAGAAGCAGCGTGAGCGCGCCGATCTGATACAGCCGTGGATCGAAGCGTTTCATTGTCTAATTCGACGCGCGAGGATCGCTAAAGGAAACCGCCCAGTCGCTTGATCAATTGAATTTGTCCGGTGTGGTAGACGTCGTGGGCCGCGACGCCATAAAGCCCGATCGGAATCGCGGTTCGACATAGCTGGATTATCATCCACCCACACCCGCCCGGTTAGGATGTTGGGACGTTAGGAAGTTGGATCGAGATCTCGCACTAACATCCCAACATCCTTACATCCCAACCGGACGGGCGGGAGGTAACCATGCCCCTCAGTCGCCGAAACTTTCTCGTCACAGGATCGCTCGCTGCCGGAGCGCTGGCGACCGTCAAGCCCTTTCTCGCCAAGCCGGCGCCTCCAGCCGACCTTCGCAACTGGCGGGTCATTCGCGAGCAATTCGATCTCGATCCGAACTTCGTGCACCTCGGCATGTTCTTTCTGGCATCGCATCCGCGGCCGGTGCGCGCCGCGATCGAGTCCTATCGGAAAAAGCTCGATGCCAATCCGTTCCTGACCGTCGACCGCGGGATGTTCGAGAATCCCGAACACTCGATTCCCGAGCGCATCGCCGGTGAAATCGCGAAGTACATCGGCGCCGAGGCCCAAGACATCGCGCTCACGCAAAACACCACGATGGGCCTTTCGCTCGTCTATCACGGTCTGAAGCTCAAGGCCGGCGATGAAATCCTGACGACGAATCACGATCACTATGTCCATCACGAGGCCATTCGTCTTTCGACCGAGCGCAATGGCGCGTCGTGGAGAAAAATCCCGCTTTGGGAATCATGGGACAACGTGACCGCCGGCGGCATTGTGGATCACATCCGCCGAGAGATCCGGCCTAACACACGCGTAGTCGGCGTGACGTGGGTGCATTCGCAAAGCGGTATCCGCCTGCCGATCCGCATGATCGCCGACATGATCGCGGACATGAACCGCAATCGTGCCCAGCGTGTTTTGCTCGTCGTGGACGGCGTACACGGTCTGGGCGTTGAAGATCCGACCATCGTGAACCTCGGTGCCGACGCATTTGCGGCTGGTCTTCACAAGTGGATCTTTGCGCCGCGCGGCACCGGATTCGTTTGGGCGAAGCCGGATGTGTGGGCGTCGATGCGCCCGCTGATTCCCAGCTTCACATCGTTCGAGCTCTTCGACGCTTTTAATTCGGGAAAACCGCCGGCAGGCACTCCCAGGGCCAACTGGTTCACGCCCGGAGGATTTCAGGCGTTCGAACATTGGTGGTCAATTCCGGCGGCGCTCGATTTCCACTACGCGATCGGATCGGAGCGGATCACGCAGCGCATTCATGCACTCAATCAGCACATGAATGTCGAGCTGCGCAAACTGCCGAACGTAAAGATCGTCTACACGCCGATCGACTCGCAGCTCAGCGCCGGCATGGTCTGCTTCGACATGAAGAATTTCGATGCACAGAAAACGGTCAGTAAGCTCCTCGAGAAAAAGATCATCGCCTCGACGACGCCATACGCAGTGCCGTTCGCACGAGTTGCATGCGGAATCATGAACACCTCGGACGAGGTGGAACGAACGGTGGCGGCGGTACGTTCGCTGAGGTAGACGGCGAAGAATCTCTTCGACGGAGATCCTTCCCCTTCGCTCCGCTCAGGGTCAGGATGACGATCATCACGAGTCTCCTTTTCGCGTGCGCGTCTGTGCCGGTCATGCCTCCCGATTCGGAGCAGATGCTTCCGCCCGACGTCGAGGCGATCTCGCTTCTCGGCAAACCGTTGAGCTCTCCTCCGCTTGCAGCCGACGTGCAGAAAAAGCGAGAGGAGGAGCTGGCGCAGGCGCAGCGCGATTACGATGCCAGTCCGAACAACGCCGACGCGATCATCTGGCTCGGCCGTCGGACCGCCTATCTCGGGCGCTATCGCGAAGCCATCGACATTTTCACAGAGGGGATCCGGAAACATCCCGACGACGCGAGAATGTATCGTCATCGTGGACATCGCTACATCACCGTCCGCCGATTTCGCGATGCCGTGAAAGATCTCGAATTCGCAACGCTGCTCATTCGCGGGAAGCCGGATGAGGTCGAACCCGACGGACAGCCGAACGCGCGCAACATTCCGCTCGGCTCACTGCAGTCGAATATCTTCTATCACCTCGGCCTGGCGTATTACCTGTTAGGCGACGACGAGCATGCCCTAACCGCGTACCGCCAATGTCTCGATCGCGCGAAAAATCCCGATCGGCTCGTGTCGACGTCCCATTGGACGTACATGACGCTGCGGCGTCTCGGGCGGATCAAGGAAGCGGACAAAGTGCTGGAGCCGATCAGCATCGATCTCGACGTGATCGAAAACATTTCGTATCACAAGCTCCTGCTCATGTACGGCGGCGAGATCGCGCCCGAAGAGCTGATCAAGCAGGATGCGAACACGACCGACGGCGCGACCATCCTGTACGGAATCGCCAATTGGTACTTCTACAATGGGCAATCGGATCGCGCGCAGGCTCTGTGGCAGAAGGTGTTGGACGGCCAGCAGTGGGCGGCTTTCGGATACATTGCGGCAGAGGCCGATGTGGCGCGGCCCTCACCCGGTCCCGCCTTGCGGGACCACACCTCTCCCTGAGGGAGAGGGCCGGGGTGAGGGTGACTCTGGTCACGCGACAATTCATCGCAACTGTCGGAGAATAGACTGTTTCGGGGTCCGCGAAAATCGTGCACGACATTCTGCAGCATGGCCTATCGCCGTCGGCGATTCCGACGGCAGTGACAGCGCTTTTGATGCTGGTGTGTGGCGGCAGTGTCATTCGCCGGCGAGTCTCGCGGGTGACGAGCGCATTTCTCGCGCTGTCGGTCGCCGCAGCGATCTGGTTGCTGGCCTTCACGTTCATGTACTCGACTACGGACACCGCCCAGGCGTTGTGGTGGGCGCACGCGGCATACCTCGGCATCCCGTTCATCGCCGCAGCGATCTATCACTTCACGGTCGAGATGCTCCGCATCTACGAAGAGCGCAAGTTCGCGGTGTGGGTGGCATGGTCCCTGGCCGCGTTTTTCGCCGCGATTGGAAGCGCGACTGATCTTCTCGTCCCGCGCGTCGATCGTTTTTGGTGGGGGCATTACCCGCGATATCGAGCTTCAGCGGCGATTCCGTTTCTGCTTTTCTTCTTCGGATATCTGATCGCCGCACTTTTCGAGTACGTGCGCGCCTACCCGAAAGCGCGCGGCGTCGAGCGCAGGCGCATCCGCATGCTGATGATCGCGTTCATTCTCGCGTATGTCGGATGCGTCGACTATCTGCCGAAGTTTGGCGTGGCGATTTATCCGTTCGGCTACATTCCGATCCTCGGATTCGTGATGACGGTGGCGGTGGTCTTCCGCCGGTACGATCTGCTGGCGCTGACGCCGTCGATCGCGTCGCAGGAAATCATCAGCACGATGGCCGACGCGCTCTTCGTGTGCGATGCCGACGGCCGGATTCAATTCGCCAACCGCGCCGCAGAGTCGATTCTGGGATACGCGCCCAGCGAGCTGCTCGGCCGCATGATCGACGATCTGGTCGACAATCCGGAAGGTGATTCTTCGTTCCTGAATCTGCGGCCGTCCAACGCGATCTCGAAAGAGCGGACCTTCGTCGCGAAGAACGGCGAGCTGGTCGACATGATGCTGTCGATCTCGCCGGTGTTGCAGCACGGCGAGTCGGCCGGGGCGGTGCTGATCGGACGCGACATCCGCGAGCGGAAAGAAAATGAGCGGCAGGTTCGCAAGGCGGTCATGCTGCTCGAATCGACACTCGATTCAACCGCCGATGGAATTCTGGTCGTCGGCGACAACGGAAAAATTCTTTCCTACAACCAGCGCTTCATCGACATGTGGCGCATTCCGAGGCACATGCTTGCCAGCGACGAATGGAAGGCGTTCGAGTCGATTCTCGATCAGATCTCCGATCCCGAAGCGTTTCTGCGCAGCACGCAGATGATCGAGAAGCAGCCGAATGCCGAGAGCTTCGATCTCGTGGAATGCAAAGACGGCCGGCGTTTTGAGCGCTATTCGACGGGACGGCGGATCGAAGGTGTCGCGAATGCGCGCGTGTGGAGCTTCCGCGACGTCACGGCGAAGTTCAAAGCCGAGGAAGCTCTCCGCGATTCAGAGCAGCGATACCGATTGCTTTTCGAGCAGAACGCCGCAGGCGTATGCGTCACGAAGCTCGATGGCGAGATCATCGACTGCAACATCACCTTCGCGTCGATGCTCGGATACGAACGGGCGGAGCTGATCGGCAACAAGATCGCGCTGCTGCACGAACGGCCGTCGGAGCGCGCCGAGATCGAACAGATGTTGCAGCAGGCGAAGACAGTCAACAGCGTCGAGACGGAGCTGCGTCGCAAAAGCGGCGGCTCGTTGTACGTGCTGCAGAATCTCACCCTCGCCGGCGATCGCATCCACATGACAGTGGCCGACATCAGCGACCGAAAGCGCGCCGAAGAGCAGATCGAATTTCACGCATACCACGACGTCCTCACGCATCTGCCAAACCGCAAGCTTTTCACCGATCGCCTCAGTCAGAACCTCACGCACGCCCGGCGCACCGGCAAATCTCTGGCGGTGATGTTCGTGGACCTCGATCACTTCAAGACGATCAACGACACCATGGGCCATACCGCCGGCGACGAATTGCTGCTCGAGATGGCCCGCCGGCTTCGGGGCTGCGTCCGCGAAGACGACACCGTCGCGCGCCTCGGCGGCGACGAATTCACGATCATCCTTTCAGAACTGCGTCACCCCGAAGACGCCGTCACCGTTGCCGAGAAAATCATCAAGGCGGTGCAGAAGTCGATGATCATCGGCGGCATGCCGATCGAGGTCTCGGCGAGCATCGGCATCGCGCTCTATCCCGTCGACGGCAACGATCCCGAGTCGCTGCTGCGCAACGCCGACAGCGCCATGTATCGCGCGAAGGAGTCGGGACGCAACACGTATCAGTTGTGCACCGACGAGATGAAGGGGCGCGCCCTGCAGCGGCTGTCGCTCGAGACGAAGCTTCGGCGCGCGTTGCAGGAACAACAGCTCGTTTTGCACTACCAGCCCCAGGTCAGCCTCAGCGATGGCAAAGTGATCGGCGCCGAGGCGCTGCTGCGATGGAATGATCCCGAGCGCGGCTACGTGTATCCCAGCTCGTTCATTCCTGTGGCGGAAGAAAGCCGCCTGATTTTGCCGATCGGCGACTGGGTGCTCCGCACGGCCTGCACCCAGATGCGCGAATGGCGCGACCGGGGACTCGCGCTGCCGCGCATTTCGATCAATCTCTCGCCGCGCCAGTTCCAGCAGCAGGACCTGGTCGACACCATCCGCCGCGTGCTCGAAGAAACTCGCCTGGAAGCGAAAGCGCTGGAGATCGAGATCACCGAAGGCACGGCCATGGCGAACGCAGAAGCGACGATCGAGACGCTGCATGCATTGCGCGAATTAGGATGCAGCATTTCTATAGATGATTTTGGTACAGGATATTCATCGCTAAATTATCTGAAGCGCTTTCCGATCACGTGCGTCAAGGTCGATTCGGCATTCGTGCGCGACCTCACGCGCAATGAAGGCGATGCCGCCATCGTGTCGGCCGTCATCGCGATCGCGCGCAGCCTCAAGCTCAAGGTGATCGCCGAGGGCGTCGAGACTGATGAGCAGTTCGCGTTTCTCCGCAAGCGAAAGTGCGATGCCGCGCAGGGCTACTACTTCAGCAGGCCTGTCGAAGCGCCGGATTTGGCGGAATACATCGGCGAGCGGAATCGGCCGCTGCGCGCGGTCACGCGCCTTCAAGTATGAAGGCAGAAAGCAGAAGGCAGAAAGCAGAAGGCAGAAAGCAGAAGGCAGAAGTAAGGCTTCCTTCTGCCTGCTGCCTTTTGCCTTCTGCCTTACGAAACGACTTACGGCTTCCTCGCGAACGATCGGATATTTTCCGGTGAAGCACGCAGTGCAGTAGCCCGCGCCGCCCGCGGCGTTGAGCATGCCCTCTTCCGACAGATAGCCGAGCGAGTCGGCGCCGATGAACTGCCGGATCTGCTCGATCGATTGTGAGCTCGCGATCAGCTCGCGCCGCTGCGGCGTGTCGATGCCGTAGTAGCACGGTCCCGTGGTCGGCGGCGATGAGATCCGCATGTGCACTTCCGTCGCGCCGAATTGCTTCAGCATACGCACGATCTTCTGCGAGGTCGTGCCGCGCACGATCGAATCGTCGATCAGGATGACGCGCTTGCCGGCGATGATCTCGCGCACCGGATTGAGCTTCACCTTCACGCCGAAATTGCGGATCGTCTGCTTCGGCTCGATGAACGTGCGGCCGACGTAATGGTTGCGGACCAGGCCGAGCTCGAACGGAATTCCCGATTCCTGCGCGTATCCAAGGGCCGCGAACATTCCGGAGTCGGGCACGGGAATGACGATATCGGCCGCGACCGGATGTTCGCGCGCAAGCTGCGCTCCAAATCTTTTCCGCACTTCCGCGACGTTGTTTCCGAAGATCGTCGAGTCGGGCCGCGCGAAGTAGACGTGCTCGAAGACACAGGGCGCCTGACGGGTCGACGGGAATTGATGCACGACACGCAATCGATCCGGGCATTCCATCGCAACGATTTCGCCGGCGCGCACCTCGCGGATCGTCTGGGCGCCGATCAGATCGAACGCGCAGGTTTCCGACGCCACGACCAGCGATTCACCGAGGTGTCCGAGGATGAGCGGGCGGAAACCGTATGGATCGCGCGCCGCGAAAACTTTCCCCGGCGCGAGCACGGCGATGGAGTACGCACCTTTGACGCGCGACAGCGCATCGATCAGCGCGCGCTCGAGATCGCGCTCCCGCGATCGCGCGATGAGATGCACCATGACCTCGGTGTCACTCATGGTGTTGAAGATTGCGCCTTCCTCTCCGAGCTCGCGCCGCAACTCGGCGCCGTTGATCAGATTGCCGTTGTGCGAGATGGCAATCAATCCTTTGCTCGTCGACGCGACGATCGGCTGCGCGTTGCAAAGCATCGATCCGCCGGCAGTCGAGTAACGGACGTGGCCGATGGCAGTGTCGCCGGGCAGGCGAGTGAGTCGCTCGTGCGTGAAGATGTCGGCGACATAGCCCATCTCCTTCTCGACGTGCATCTGCGGCGTGCCGGGCGCGATGATCTGCTCCCCGGCGCCCGAAGAGCCGATGGGCTCGCCCAGGTTCGTGTCGGAGATGACGCCGTCATGCGACACCGTCGCGATTCCGGCGCTCTCCTGACCGCGATGCTGCAGCGCGTAGAGGCCGAGGTAAACGAGGTTCGCCGCGTCCTTATGATTGATGATGCCGAAGACGCCGCACATGCGTGGTGGTTACAACAAAGTGTAACGCCGCCGTCATCCTGAGCGAAGCGAAGGATCTCAAATTACGTAGCTTGGGATCCTTCGCCACGCTCAGGATGACGCTCCGCGTCACCGCACCAATCGTGCCTTCATTTCGATTGGCGTCGCCTTCAAGGCCTTCGACAGCGGACAGCCATCTTTGGCCGCCGATGCCTCGGCGTGAAACATGTTCTCGTCGATATTCGGCACCTGGGCCTCGCAGTCGAGCTCGATTTTCGTGATCTCGAAGCCGGCGCCGACTTTGTCGATGTGAACGGTCGCGGTGGTATGCACGCGCTTGGGCTGGAATCCGGCGCGTCCGAGGCCCGCGGCCAGCGCCATCGAGAAGCATCCGGCGTGTGCCGCGCCCAGGAGCTCCTCAGGGTTCGTTCCCTTGGCGTTCTCGAATCGCGATCCGAACGAGTAATTTCCCTCGAAGGCGCCGCTCCCGAGTTTGACTTTGCCAGCGCCATCGCGCAGGCCACCAGTCCATTCTGCTTCCGCTTTTCGAATTGGCATTGCAACTCCTCCTTCTGATATCGCAATGGAGCTGAAGGCGTTGCGCGAGCGCATCGAGGCGCTCAACAAGAAGCTGAAGCCGATCGCCGACACGCCTGTTGCCATCGAGGACATCGGCAAGTACCGAATGCCAATCGATCGCGACGCGAACGACACGCTTCTCGCCGCGGTCGAGTTGTACTCACGATCGGACGCCGCACAGCGCGAAAAAATTCGCGAGATCTTTCGGAACAACTACGCGTTCGCGTGGGCGGCAACGCTCCCATTTCCGGCCGACAGCAATGAGCGCTTTCGCCGGCATCTCATTCACTTTTCGATCATCGATCAGGGCCGCGACTGGCGCGACCAAATCCTGTGGATGCGCGATTTGCTGCACTCGCCATTCGCGACTCGCGATGTTGTCGAAGAAGTTGCAGCAATGTCCGGCGAGTGGGCCCGGAAGGCGCTGCTGCACCGCTAAACTAAACAAATGCGACAGCCGATTGCAGCGCTCATCATCCTCAGCGTCTTGAGCGGCGCGCGGTCTCAGGCTGCCGAAGATTGGGATCAATT
>QHVX01000352.1 GCA_003222375.1 Acidobacteriota bacterium | reverse complement strand
ATCGAAGTGCCTGTAGCCGCGCAAACGGCTTTGATTGTCGAAGATGACTACTCACTGAGCGTGGTACTCGCCGACGCCTTAGTCGGCCCGGGCCGCGACATCATCGTCTGCCGCGACATCGAATCCGCCCGCATGGTCCTCGACAATCACATCGTCACCCACATCATCACCGACCTGCGGTTGTCTGGTCCTTTCGGTTACGAAGGTTTTCACATTGTCGATGCCGTCCGGCGCAATCTCTCGGCGATTCCGATCGTCGTCATCAGCGCGTATAGCACGGAAGAAATCCGCCGCGAGGCCGAGAAGCGCGGCGCCACCGCTGTTCTGCAGAAACCGGTGCGCATCGAGGACCTCGAGCATTTTCTGGGACCCTCGACCGGTCCTCTCGGCAGAATCACGATTGTCCCAACCCTCGACGACGTCCTCGACCGCGATATGCTGGCATCCGCATTTCAGCCCATCGTCTGGAACGACAATCCCAGTTACGTCGTCGGATTCGAAGCGCTCACGCGTCTGCGCACGGAGTCGCTTTTCGCAGACCCGGAGCTGCTGTTCCAATACGCCCAGCGACAGGAACGCGTCGTCGACCTCGAGATGGCCACAGCGGCGACGGCGATCGCCACCGGACGGGAGCTCACGCGGCTCGGACTCCTTACGATCAACATCCACGCTGCTGTTTTCTCGCAGCCCGATCGTTTCACCGATGCGATGATGAGCGCGGCCGCGGAGGCCGAAGTGCCTCTGCAGCGGATCGTGCTGGAAATCACCGAACAGGCGCCGCTCCCTGACCTTCAGCGGGTCGAAGCGCTCGCGGCGGTGATGCGAGAAGCGGGGCTGCGCTTCGCCTTCGACGATCTCGGACTGGCGTATTCGCAGCTGCCCGCGATTGCCGCCGTGCGGCCGTCCTATCTGAAAATCAGTCAGCATTTCGGCACCGGCTGCGAGTCGGATGACGTCAAGCGAAAGATCGTCGAAAACATCGATGCGCTGGCCCGCTCGTTCTCCTCGGAGATCGTTCTGGAAGGTATTGAAACGGCAGAGACAGCGGCATTTGCGCGCGATCTCGGCATCCGCTTCGGCCAGGGTTTTTACTACAGCCGGCCGACAAATGCCGATATCCTGATCAGCAAGTACTCCAACACGTGATGGATCGAACGCCCGACGAGTTACTTCGCCTTCTCGCTGAACGAACGTCCGATGTTTACTGGACGACAAACGATCGAGGCATCCTCACGTATGTTGCGCCGCAGGCCAGGATCCTCATTGGCCGCCAGCCGCAAGAGCTGATCGGCGCGCCGCTGCAGGCGCTGGTGCTCGAAGAGGATTTTGACGAGGCGGCATCGCTGCAGAGGGCGATCATGCAACGCGCGAGTACCTGCACCGTCGCATACCGGTTGAAGCGGACAGCGGGCGATTCCGTATGGGTCGAAGCGACTGTGCACGCCGTGCAGTCGCCCGACGGAGCGCTGACCGGATTTGTGGGGTCGTGGCACGACATCACCGAGCGAAGGCGCATCGAGGTCGCTTTCGAGCATCAGGCGTATCACGACAGCCTGACTTCTCTTCCGAACCGCCGGCTGTTCGAAGATCGCCTGACGATCGCGCTGGCACAGGCACGCCGACTGCGGACGCAATTGGCGCTTCTGTATATTGATGTAGATCGCCTCAGCAGAATCAACGACACACTCGGTCACAACACCGGCGACGAAGTGCTGCGCACGATCGGCCGTCGTCTTGCCTCATGCGTCCGAGCGTCGGACACACTGGCGCGGCTTGGTGGCGACGAGTTCGTCCTCATCGCTTCGAACCTGCGTCATGTCGAGGACACCGTCCGAGTGGCACAGCTCCTTCAACACAAAATCAAAGAGCCGCTGACGACCTCCAGGCAGGAGCTGTTTGTCACCACGAGCATCGGCATCGCCGTTTTCCCGCAGGACGGCGGCGAAGTGGGAAGCCTTCTCGCTTCCGCCGACGCCGCCATGCATGTTTGCAAACGACTCGGTGGAAATGGCTGGCATCTGCACAACAGCAGCATCAATGAGCGCGCCATGCAGCGCCTGGCGGTGGAGATGGAGCTGCATCGAGCTGTCGAGCGGTCCGAGTTCGTCGTTCGATATCAACCGCTGCTCGATGTCGCGCAAGAGCAGATGACGGCCGTCGAAGCGCTGGTGCGGTGGCAGCACCCGACTCGGGGCGAGCTGGTTCCAGCGCACTTTCTCGAGGTCGCCGAGGAGACGGGGTTGATCATCGGGATGGGAGAACAGGTGATTCTGTCTGCGTGCGCTCAAGCGCGCGCATGGCTGGACGAAGGGTGGAAGACCGCAACGATCTCCATCAATCTTTCCGCGCGCCAGTTCGAACATCCGAGGGTGATCGAGATGATCGATCACGCGGTTCTACATCACCGCGTGCCACCGTCCGTTCTGCAGATCGAGATTACCGAGGGGACGGCGCTGCGCGATTTGCAGCGGAGCATCAAAGTCTTTGAAGAGCTGCGCGCACGCGGCGTCCGGGTGTCCATCGACGATTTCGGAATCGGCTATTCGTCGCTTGGATATCTGAAGGAGCTGCCGGTGAACGCCTTGAAGATCGACAGGACTTTTCTGAGCGGCATACCGCACGGCCGCAATGCGGCCATCGTGGCCGCTGTCATCGCGATGGGCCACGCCCTGGGACTCGAGGTGATCGCCGAGGGGGTGGAACATCCGGAGCAGATGAAGTTTCTGCGCGAACACGATTGCGACGTTTGCCAGGGAT
>QHVX01000351.1 GCA_003222375.1 Acidobacteriota bacterium | reverse complement strand
GCCACACCGGCGAGTGCGAAAAAAAGAATGACCATCACGGGATTCATCCCGCCGCCGAAGCGATTGGCGAGCCGGATCCAATCCTCGACCGAATCCGAATTGACGCGTTCCGTCCACATCGTGACTGGCGAATCGACGAACATCCAAACCTGCGCGACAACAGCCACGGCAAAGAGGATTGCGATTCCGGTGAGAGCTCGAATTCGAAGCCGCGTCGCCCGAATTTCGGCTCCAACCGCGGTGTAATCGCGCGCGTCCTGCAAGAGAAACAATGCGAACAGTCCGCTGATGCACCAGAAGACGACATCCCATGCCGGCGACTCGCGCCCGAGGAATGAGAGCTCGTCGATGCCGAGGGGAGCGTTGCAGCAGAGGCGGTTGACGGCCACGATCGGCGAAGGCCAGAAGACCGACAGAATCAGCAGCGCGATGAAGCCGGCTGACGCGAGACGCCGTTTAAGCGCGTTTGCGATTTCAGGCGCGTGAATGCGGCTGGTCGCGATGATCGTCGCGTTGCCGATGTTGTTCGCGTCCACGTACCGCACGCGCTCGAGCTCGCGCGGAAAGTCGTAACGGCTCCACAGATTCGGGCAACTATAGAGCGCGATCTGTTCGGGCGCGACGCGCTGCTTCTCCAGCGCAGCAATCAATCGCTCCGTCGACCCGATCGCATTGACGAACGGCATCATCGTGATCGCGGCATAGACGAGTGGAATCAGCGGCACGATGCCGACAGCGATCGCTGCAAGGGTCTGCGATCGCCAGGTGGCGATCAACGCGACCGCGGCGAAAACAGCAGTAATTACCATCAATAATTTTGCCTCGGGCGGAACGCGATTGACGAACACGATCGCGGCAATCATGAGGCCGAGCGTCAGCCGGCTCGCAACCATCGACGTTCGATCGGCGATCATCAGCGCCACCGGCGGAATCATCGCCATCATGTAGATGTCGAGCTTACTGCTCATGAGCGAATACGGAACCAGTACAGCCGCGATCCAGCTCAGATAAAAACGATTCGCGCCGCGCAGCGCCGCGATCGCGAGAAGAGTCCAGGGCAAGAGAATCAAGGGAAGATGCAAGACGTAAAAATAAAGCGGCGCGTTGTGCACCCACGCCCCCACCGCCCGCCCGACCGTCTGCTTGACGATCACCTCGCGCGTGTACGCCTGCCCGCCCATCAACATTGCCGGCACAAACCACAACATCGGGATGATGATCATCGCCGCGACGGGGGCCAGATAGTTGACGCGCGGAAATCGCTTCTGCCGCCACGCCTCGATCAGAAACAACACGATGCCGATCACGGGCGCCATCGGCCCTTTGATCAGCGTGGCAATTCCGAATGCGATGCCGGCGGGCAACAGTCTATCCTGCTGCATCATCCACACGCCGAGGACGATCAGGGCGGTGAAGCTGACATCCATTCGCGCCGTCTGCGCGGATCCCCACACCATCAGCGATGTCGCGCAGACAAACGCCGCCATCGGACCACCCATGCGCCACATCAGCAAGATCAAAAACAAAAACGCGATGAGCGATGGCAGCACGAACGCCCACATCGAATAGACGCCCAGCGGAAAGGTCAGCAGATCGATTATCCAGAAATGGAGCGGCGGTTTGTGCGTGAACGGCAGGCCGTTCAAAATCGGCAAAAAAAATGCGCCGGCGGCTCGCATCTCGCGGATCACTTCGGCGTATTTAGTCTCGTCGCCGATGAAAAGATCGCGCTCAAACGGCGTGATCCAGGTCGAGAGGATGGCGACGATCAGCGCGACGAGAAGGGTGCGCGAAGGCAGGCTCAACTCTCTGATTATACGCCGCTTAGAGGACAGGGAAAATTGAGTTGGTACGGGTGTAGAATCGCTTCGATCGATCTTTGAAGGAGGAGAAAAAGGATGTCGAATCGGGTCGCAGACATTCAACAGATTCTCAGCACCGAGGATGCAGAGTTTCGGCAGTGGGTCGAAGAGCATCATGCTTGCGAATCGCGCCTCAGTGAGCTGGCCTCCAAGCCTCAGGTGACCATCGAGGAAGAGATGGAAGAGAAGACGTTGAAAAAGCGAAAGCTGCACCTCAAAGATCAAATGGCAGCACGGATCCGAACGTACGAGTCCAGTAACTCTGTCGCGTAGCTAAAGGCAGAAGGAAGCAGGCAGAAGGCAGAAGTTTCGCAAGAGACTTCTGCCTTCTGCTTTCTGCCTTCTGCCTTCTGCCTTCTGCCTTCTGCCTTCTGCTTTCTGCCTTCTGCCTTCTGCCTTGTTTTTGCATAACATCCACCCATGCCGAAAATCCGGTTTGCTCCGGAGGGGTGGCTGTTCATCATCCCCGTGATCATTCTCACGGCGGCGGCGCTGCTCCTCACGTGGTGGACGGCCGCCATCGTGTTTGGAATGCTGGCGGCATTCCTTTTCAACTTTTTTCGCGATCCGCACCGCATCGGATCGGAGCGTCACGTCGACATTCTTTCGCCCGCCGACGGCACCGTCGTGCAAATCAAAGACGTGACCGACGGCGAAGTGTGGCCGGGGCTCACGCGGCAGGTCAGCATCTTCATGTCGGTGTTCGACGTGCACGTGAATCGTGCGCCGATCACCGGCCGCATCGTGCACTACAAATACAATCCCGGTAAAAAGATCGCCGCGTTCGCGGAGAAATCATCGACGGAGAATGAACAGAATCTGGTCGTCATCGAAGACGGCAACGGAGGCTGCATCGCGTTCAAACAGATCGCCGGATTGCTGGCTCGGCGCATCGTCTTCGACAAGAAGGAAGGCGACGCGGTGGTCCGCGGCGAGCGTGTCGGCATGATCAAGTTCGGCTCGCGCGTCGATATCTTTTTTCAGCCGACGGCCAAGATCAACATCAAGATGCGCGAGAAGGTAAAGGTCGGACTGACCATCATCGGCGAGATCGAGGAGCGCGGATGAAACGATCCGACGTTCGAAAAAATCTTCGGCGCGGCGTCTACGTCATTCCGACGTCGTTCACGGTCCTGAATCTTTTTTTCGGATTCCGCTCCATCGTCAACAGCACGCGCGGTATCGAAGCCATCGCGAACGGGCGCAACGATCTGGCGATTCAATTCTTCGAGCTCGCGTGTCTGTCGCTTTTCTTCGCGGCAATTTTCGACACGTTTGATGGACTGGTCGCGCGTCAGCTCGGCGCCACGAGCGAATTCGGCAAGGAATACGACTCGCTCGCCGACTGCGTCACGTTCGGCGCCGCGCCGGCCATGCTCGTCTACGCCTGGGGCCTCCGGGCCCTCGGCAACCTCGGCGGCGCGATCGCGTTTCTTTTTCTCGTCAGCGGCTCTCTGCGCCTGGCGCGATTCAACATCATGACCGGCAAAACTGACTATCGCTATTTCGTCGGCTTGCCGATTCCCGCCGGCGCGTTGACGCTGGCGTCGATCATCTACTACGCCCCCGCGCCCGTGCGCGA
>QHVX01000340.1:3404-3922 GCA_003222375.1 Acidobacteriota bacterium | reverse complement strand
CCGCCTGCACCTGCATTTTGGTCAGGTCCTGCGCGATCGAGAAGAGCGTCGGGGCCTGAAACGAGGCCGCCACGGTCTGACCGACATCGTATTGACGATCGACGACCACGCCGTCGATCGGCGAAACGATCTTGGTGTATTTGAGATTCGTCAGCGCCTGACTGAGCGCTGCAGTCGCCTGCTGCACTTGCGCGCGGGCACCTTCGTATTGTGCTTTCGCGGCGTCGAGGTCCGCCTGCGCCGCCAGGCCCGACTTGACCAGACGTGATTGGCGTTCGAACGTGATCTTGGCGTTCGCCGCCTCGACCTCCGCCTTGGTCAGATCGGCCCGGCGCTGATCGACCTGCGCCTGAAAAGGTGTCGGATCGAGCTCCGCGAGAAGCTGACCCTTTTTCACGCGGCTGTTGAAGTCAGCGTATAGACGCGCGATGACGCCCGAGACCTGGCTGCCGACCTGCACCGTCGTGACCGCCGACAACGTGCCGGTCGCAGTGACGGTCATCGTGATGTCGCCGCGA
>QHVX01000340.1:0-3361 GCA_003222375.1 Acidobacteriota bacterium | reverse complement strand
AGTGTGGCAATGAGAATGAAAACAGGAGCACAGCGTCGCAATCTCAACAAAAAAATCCCCTTCCCGGTACGACAACGTTCCCGCAAACGTTGAAGGGAGCGAAGTTTATAGCGGTTGTCCGGTTGTCGGGTTGTCGAGTTGTCGTGACGTTCGACAACCCGGACAACGCGACAACCTGACGACCGCACATCTGTTATTCTTCCCGCCCGATGGCGCTATTCACCAAAGAGACACCCGTTACCCCTCGGCCCCAAAGCACCGTACGTGCAAATGACACGCAACCTCCCTTCGAAGGGACATTCCTGGGGCCAAAGAGCACTATCGAAGGCACGGTGACCGGCTCCGAACCGATGCTGATCGAGGGGCAAGTCAAGGGAGCGATCAACCTCAGCGGCGATCTTCGGATCGGAACGCAGGCGCGGGTCGAAGCCAAAGTCCACGCACGCAACGTGATGGTCGAGGGACGACTCAACGGCGACGTGACCGCCGACGATCGCGTTGAACTGATCGCCAGCTCGACCGTCGACGGGAACATCAAAGCGCCGAAAATCATCGTCGCCGAAGGTGCGCGGTTCCGCGGGAACGTCGATATGGGGTCGGCCAAACCGAGCACGCACTCCGAGAGTGCCGCCAAGAAATAGTTGCCCGATGCCCAAAGCAGCCACGCAAGAGAAACAGGAGTTCGGAGCGCTGCGCGCGCCCCGCGAATACAAAAACTTCATCGACGGACAATGGGTCCCATCTTCGTCTGGAAAAACTTTCGAGAATCGGAACCCCGCTGACCGCGAAGATCTGATCGGAACGTTTCAGGAATCGAATGCCGATGATCTCAACGCCGCCGTCGACGCCGCCGATCGCGCATTCAACGGCTGGCGGCTGACGCCCGCGCCGGGGCGCGCCGAGTATCTCTACCATGTCGGCAACATCCTCAAGCGCGACAAAGAAAAAATCGCGCGCGAGATGACACGCGAGATGGGCAAGGTCCTGGCGGAGACGCGCGGCGATGTTCAGGAAGCCATCGATATGGCGTTTCTGATGGCCGGCGAAGGGCGCCGGCTGTTCGGCGTGACGACGCCGTCCGAGCTTCCCAACAAATTCAACATGGCGGTCCGCATGCCGTTAGGCGTCGCGGGGCTGATCACGCCGTGGAACTTCCCGATCGCGATTCCGGCATGGAAGAGCATGGCCGCCCTGATTTGCGGCAACACCGTGGTCATCAAGCCGGCGTCGCTCACGCCGTTGTCGGTCGTCATGCTTGCCGAAGCGTTTCACGAAGCCGGACTACCGAAGGGCGTCTTCAACGTCGTGACGGGCGGCGGTCGCGAAGTCGGCGAGCCGATGCTCGAGCATCCCAGGGTGGCGGTGATCTCGTTCACCGGATCGACCGACGTCGGCCGCGACATCGCGATCGCGTGTGCGCCGCAGTTCAAGCACGTGCACCTCGAGATGGGCGGAAAGAACATCATCATGGTGATGGATGACGCCGACGTCGATCTGGCTGTCGACGGTGCGCTGTGGGGCGCGTTCGGAACTGCCGGTCAGCGCTGCACGGCCGCCTCGCGGATCGTCGCGCACCGCAAAATCTACGATCAGTTCGTGGAGAAGCTCGCTGGACGGGCTGCAAAACTGCGAGTCGGCAACGGACTCGATCCGAAGACCGACATGGGTCCGAACATCTCGGCGTCGCAGGTCAAGACCGTCGAAAAATATGTGCAGATCGGAAAGGACGAGGGAGCGAAGATCGTCACCGGCGGCGCGGCGCTCACCGATGGTCCGCTTGGGAAGGGCCACTTTCATCAGCCGACGGTTTTCGCGAACGTGAAGCCGAACATGCGCATCGCGCAGGAGGAGATCTTCGGCCCGGTCACCGCGGTCATGGAATGCGATTCGCTCGAGGAAGCGATCGCGATCGGCAACGGGGTGAAGTACGGCCTCTCATCATCGATCTACACGCGCAACGTCAACAACGCGTTCGTCGCGATGCGCGACATGTACACCGGCATCTTCTATGTCAACGCGCCCACGATCGGCGCGGAAGTTCATCTGCCCTTCGGCGGCACGAAGCAGACCGGCAACGGGCATCGTGAGGCGGGCGTAGCGGGAATCGACGTGTTCAGTGAATGGAAATCGATCTACATCGATTACTCCGGCTCGCTGCAGCGCGCACAGATCGACACGGAGGAGATTTGATGGCCGAGGATATTCACAGCCGGAGAACGGCCAAGCAGGCGCAGGATCCGGTCTGCAAGATGATCGTTGACGTCGAAAAAGCGGCTGCCAGGATCGAACACGGCGAACACGCGCATTACTTCTGCTCCGAGAAGTGCAAGCACGAGTTCGAAAAGAATCCGAAAAAGTACCATTGATGCTGGCGGCTTTCGTTCTAGTCGCCGCTACCGCGGGCACGCCCGACGCGATCATCGAGCGCGAAGTCGCGACGACGCGCGCCTACGACACCCTCGAATATCTCACCGATAACATCGGCCCGCGCCTCAGCGGCTCGACGAACGCGGCGGCAGCGGTGCGTTGGGCGACGGACAGCTTCGAAAAATGGGGCATTTCAGTCTCCAACGAAAAGATCATGGTGCCGCACTGGGTTCGCGGCGCGGAGTACGGGCGGCTGGTCTCGCATCGCAATCAGCAGATCGTGCTGACCGCGCTAGGCGGCAGCGTCGCGACGCCGGCGAAAGGAATCACCGCCGACGTCATCGAAGTCAATTCCTATGACGAGTTGAAATCGCTCGGAACGAAAGTCAAGGGAAAAATCGTCTTCTACAACAACCCGATGGACATGGAGCTCGTGCGCGCGCATCGGTCGAGTTCCGCGGCAGCGGCGCGAGCCGGGCGGCGGAATACGGCGCAGTAGCGGCCGTGATCCGTTCCGTTGCGTCCGCCTCACTGCGCACGCCCCACACCGGAGCGATGCGGTACGACCCGAAGCAGACGAAGATTCCAGCAGCCGCGCTGACGGGTGAAGATGCGATGCTCATCGATCGCCTTCTGTAAAAAGGCGATCGCGTGACGATGCGCCTTGTTCTGACACCGCAAACGTTGCCTGACGTCGCATCCGCCAACGTCGTCGCGGAAATTCGCGGAACCGAGCAGCCCGACGAGATCGTCCTCCTCGGTGGCCACCTCGACTCCTGGGACCTCGGCACCGGCGCCATCGACGACGGGAGCGGCGTCGCGATGGTCATGGAGACGATGCGCCTGCTGAAGGAAATGGATCTGCATCCGAAGCGGACGATCCGCGCCGTGCTTTTCA
The DNA here is from genome assembly GCA_003222375.1 of Acidobacteriota bacterium. Classification (GTDB taxonomy): domain Bacteria; phylum Acidobacteriota; class Thermoanaerobaculia; order Gp7-AA8; family Gp7-AA8; genus Gp7-AA10. The sequence goes on along the minus strand of QHVX01000340.1, from coordinate 96 downwards.
TGAACGAGGAGAATGGACTGAACGGCGGACGTGGCTACTTTGCAAAGCACAAGAGCGACAAACATGTCGCGGCGATCGAGACCGATGCCGGCGCCG